>NZ_JAGAVR010000030.1:0-62558 GCF_017941855.1 Turicibacter sp.
AAGAATTCTTATGATTCAAAATCTAACTAAACCCAAAAGAAAAATCCTAGCAGCATAGCTACTAGGATTTCAATTCGGTCGTTCATTATAATAGGTTACAAATTAATCAGCAACACTATTTGACAAAGAACCAAAATAAAAAAGACTTGAGAATAACTCTCAAGTCTTTTTTATTTTTGTGCGACAAAGATAATTCGTTCTGACTCGTCTGTTGGCGCCTGATCTAAGAAATCAGCTGAAATTTCTAAAATTTTAAATCCAACATCTTCAAGCATTTGAATATACTCTTCAATCGCAAACGTACGTTGGTAATGTGTTTCTTCAAAACGCTCATAAGTCTCACCTTGACGTTTAAAGAACGTTAATTCATGTTCAATCGAATACGGATATTTTCCCTCACACACGTGCCAAATATACGTTAAATCAGGATTCGTGTCTGCAAATAAGTAATCATTGAAAATCTCAGTCATTTTGTATAATGAATGCACATCAAAAATTAACACGCCACCTTCTTTTAAACTCTCGTATAGATGTCTAAATGTTTGGAAAACTTCTGTATCTTTTTTCAAGTAGTTTAATGAATCCACATAAATCACAGCTCCATCAAAACCACTAAATCCTTCTAGACGACACATGTCTTGTTGAACGTAATGAATGCCAAGACCTTCTGCTAACGTTTTTTCATAGGCAATCGCCAACATATCTTCTGATAAATCAATACCTGTGACATCATATCCTTCTTTTGCTAAAAGAATTGAAATGGTTCCCGTTCCACACCCAACATCTAAAATACTTGAGCCTTGTGGAAGGTACTGCTTCGTTTTGGCCATCCATTTACTATACGGAACATCTTGCATTAAGATATCATAATAATAAGAAAAAGCCTCGTAAGCCATTATGCTAACATCCCTTCAACGTCAAGGCGAGGAACATCTCTCCATAATTTTTCTAAGTTATATTCAAGACGCGTTTCAGGTGTAAACACATGAACAATAACACGTCCAAAATCGGCTAAAATCCATTGTGCAGCATGGGCACCTTCAATACGTTTTAATTCAAGTCCAGTTTCTGCTTCTAAATCTTTTAATTCGCGTAAAATTCCCGCTGCTAAACGATCATTTTTAGCTGTTGTAATCACCATGTAATCATAAATGGGTGAAAATTGTTGCATATCTAATACAACGATATCTTCTGCGTGTTTTGCGTCTAAAGCTTTAACGATTGTTGTTAAGTTTTCCAAATAAATCAACTCCATTATAAAAAATTACGATAATAATCATAAGCAGCCAAAGTATCAGGATGAATCGCTCCTTGATTTTTTGAACTTAAGTAGGCGACTGTATCCGATAAAGTCTTAGCGACTGCCTGATCTAAATTTTTAGTGGCAAGGTCTCGAATGACCTCAACCCCCGGTTGCGTACGCCCCGGTTCAATATAATCTGCTAAAAAGACAATTTTCTCAAGATCCGTCATTGCTGCTTTTCCTGTTGTATGATACTTGATTGCATTTAAAATCTCTTCATCTTCAATTTGACACGCTTCTTTAGCGACAATAGCTCCTACCGGTGCATGCCACACGAGCGGAGAATAGGCTAAATAATCTGTTTCATGTGCCTGAATTAACTTTTGCTCCAAGATTTCATTTGATAAATACTTTGCAATATCATGCAATAAAGCGGCCGTTTGTGCCTTTTGCACATCCGCATTAAAACGCTTTGCCAACTCGACACTACTCTCACATACACCAAGTGTATGTTGATAACGTTTAGCTGGCATTTGCTGTTTAACGAAAGACTTCAATTGTTCCATAGCATCTCCTTATTTAGGTAATACGATTTGTTTTTTCTTGCGAGATTGTTTGTATAAAATAATCGTGCGTCCAATCACTTGAACGACTTCTGCCTCTAAAACATCGGCAATATCGATTGCCATTGTCTTAGGTTCTTCTAAACAGTTTTGTAACACTGAAATCTTAATTAATTCACGCGCCTCTAGTGCATCTTCAATCGTTTTAACTAACATTTCATTGACACCATTTTTTCCGATTTGAATAATCGGCTGCATGTTGTGTGATAATCCTTTTAAATAACTTTTTTGTTTACCTGTTAACATATAGTTCCACCTCTAATTGCTGCTTCATCATCGTGCGATTGGCTTCTTGATTAAACCAAATCTCAAAGGCTTTTGCGCCTTGAATCAATAACATGTCTAACCCAAATTCATAGCGACAATTTAATTCTTTTGCACGCTTTAGTAAGGTTGTCAACTTTGGTTTATATATTAAATCCATCACGACATGATTCGAATTTAAATTCTTTAAATCAATCGGGCATTCACCTTCGATTAATCCAACAGATGTCGTATTGATGATACATTGGTACGATTCTAACTGCTCACCTGCTTGTACTAAAGAAATTGAATTGTCACATATATCCTTTGCTTTGTCAAGTGTTCGATTCGCAATGGTAATATTTTGATAACCATTTTTGATTAATGCAAAATACACGGCGCGGGCCGCCCCACCTGCTCCAAGAATTAAAATAGACGCGTCAAGTTTAACGTTTAAACCTTGAAAAGATTCAAAAAATCCATCCACGTCCGTATTATATCCCATTAACTTCCCATTCACATTTTTAACCGTATTAACGGCTCCAATCGCTTTGGCAATGGGATCAACATCATCTAAAAATGGAATAATCATCTGTTTATATGGAAGGGTCACATTAAAGCCGTCTAACTGCTTTAAATCCTTCATTTCTTTTTCTAAATTAAGCACTTGCTTCAACTCATAGCTTGCCTCAATGCCCAATGCTAAAAAATTAGCTCGGTGCATACAAGGTGACAAACTATGCACAATGGGATTTCCAATCACAGCGAATCTTTTCAACGAACGTCCACCTCCTTTAAATTAAAGAAGGGCGAATCATCACTCCAACACCTTTTGGCGCATAAATATTAATATCTTGCCCTGTTCCTGATAGTGTGAACCATCCCAGTCCTGAAATCACTAAATCCGTTTTTTCATGACCGATATGGAACGTATGTTTTTCCATCTCCATTAGTTGATCATTATCCATCGCGACAGGCTTTAACACGGCCCCTGCCTGAGTTGCCCAAAGGTGATCTGCTTTTTCAAGTTTGGTGCGGTGAATGTGTAATTGATTAGCAAAGTGAGTCACAAATGATGTGCGTTCTCCTTTCACAAAATCCATACGAGCCAATCCACCTACGAATAACGTTTGCTCTGCATTTAACTGATAAACACCGGCTTTAATTTCTTTTTTAGGTGTGATTTCTTTTAAAACTTTCGGTGTCACATAATGGGCTAACTGATGTTCATTAATAATCCCTGGTGTATCGACAATAGCTGAACAATCATCTAATGGAATTTCGATAATATCAAGCGTTGTTCCTGGGAAGTGAGACGTTGTAATAATATCTTCACGCTCCTCTGTGAAACGTTTGATGATACGATTGACTAACGTTGATTTTCCAACATTCGTACATCCTACAATATACACGTCACGTCCTTTACGATACTTTTCAATCATTTCCATTAATTCATCAATTCCAAACCCTTTACCGGCACTGACTAATGCCACATCTAAAGGTTTTAATCCATATTCTTTTAATGAACGACGCATCCAATGGTTTAATTTCGTTTTATTTACTGATTTAGGAAGTAAATCAACTTTATTACCAACTAATAAAATATCATTTCCATTAATATGACGGCTTAACCCTGCTACCATACTTCCTGAAAAATCAAAAATATCCACGATATTGATTACTAAAGCATCTGTCTCTCCAACACGTTGTAGGATTTTTAGGAAATCATCACTTGTTAAGGCGACATCTTGCACTTCATTATAGTGTTTTAATTTAAAACAACGTTGACAATAAATAATTTCATTTTCCATTTTTGAAATACTTGAGGCTGGCGTATATCCAATTTCTTTTGGATTTTCAGTTTGAATCGTTGCCCCACATCCAATACATTTTAATTCTTCCATGATGTTCCTCCTACTGCTTATCTAAATACGTTGGAATTGGTAAGTTACGCTTTTTTAATTGGCTCACAACATAGCGCTCTAGTTTTCGATTGAACTTTGTGCTGCTCTCATCGGCTGATAAGACAATGGGTTCTACTAATATCGTATAAAGACCTAATCGTTTAGAGACTAAGACATCCGTCATGAGTTGATCACCCATCATCACCACCTCAGATTTTTGATGATTTTTTAAAACACGACGTAATTTAATCGTTAAAGGTTTTAGTGATTTGTGATGTGCGACAATCGATAAATCTTTTGCAAATGTGGACACACGTTCTTGATTATTATTAGACACAATAATCACTTCAAACCCTAATTCCTTAGCCTGGTTTAAAAAGGTAATAATTTCTGGTGTCGGTAACGCCACATTGGTTCCGACTAATGTATTATCTAAATCTGTTAAAATGACTTTTTTTCCTTGTTGTTTTAATTTATGTAAATCAACTTCAAAAACACTTTTAACATATTCATCCGCTACGAAATGTTTTAACATCGATTACTCCCCTTTCTCATGATGATTAATTGAATCAGACATTCAAAATTTGACGTATTCATTTAATTTTATCATAAATTCACGATTGTTTTAAGTCTATCGACACGAACTTGTGCATATAATCTACTAAGATTACCTGATTAGGAGGATTATGCCTATGTTTTTACTTCAATTTATTGTCTCATTATTTTCCAACTTGATTCCACTTATGGGGTCAATTAGCAATCAAGCGTTTCCTAATCCTCTATCTCCTGAAGAAGAAGAACACTACTTAACCTTAATGGCTAACGGAGACAAGAATGCACGAGAAAAATTAATTGAACACAACTTAAGACTCGTGGCTCATATCGTAAAAAAATATCAAAACCAAACGGATGACAAAGAAGATTTAATTTCTATTGGAACCATCGGTCTAATCAAAGCAATTGACTCTTTTTCACCTGATAAAGGAACTAAACTGGCCACCTATGCTGCAAGATGTATCGATAATGAAATCTTAATGCTCTTTCGTTCTACCAAAAAGATGCGCAATGATGTCTCATTATACGATCCCATTGGATATGATAAAGAAGGAAATGAAATTTGTCTGATTGATGTCGTCAAAGATGAAAATAAAGACTTAAACGATATCATCATTCAGCAATTAGCGTTCGAAAAAATTGAAAAAAACTTAAAATCATTAACCCAACGTGAACGAGACATTATCGTGAGACGTTTCGGACTTGAAAATCATGAGGAAGAAACTCAACAAGAAATCGCGAAATCCTATGGAATTTCAAGAAGTTACGTCTCTCGAATTGAAAAACGAGCGTTAATGAAGCTCTATCGGGAATTTATCAAAAATTAATAAAAAGGAGGGATGATCCCCCCTTTTTTTATGATAAACGACGGCGATACTCCGCATCTGATGGCATACGCCAATCAGTACGTGGCGATAATGAAATATCTAAAACTTTTGGTCCATCTGGTAAGGCTGAACGTTTAAATTGTTGAGAGTAGAAACGACGATAGAAAATTTGTAGATATTCTAATAATTTTTCCTCATCAAAATCATCTTTAAACGCGATTTTCATTAAATCAAAAATACGATCCTCTGTATCTCCATTGTTTAACATATGGTATAAAATAAAATCGTGAATTTCATATTTTCCAATAATTTCTTCGGTATTTTGCTCCGTATTTAATAACTCTGGTGAAATGGGTGTATCTAAAATATCTGCTAATGTATATTGTAATAACTCTGCATCTTCAGCATTGTTTGTTAACGTAGCACTTTCAAGTAACATAAACTGTTTCACCATGAACTTGACTAATGTTTTTGGAACACCCGCATTAATAGCATACATCGACATGTGATCGCCATTATACGTGCACCAACCAAGTGCTAATTCAGACATATTACCCGTTCCTAATACTAATCCGTTCATTTTATTTGCTAAATTCATTAAAATATTCGTACGTTCCCTTGCTTGAGCATTTTCATACGTAATATCGACTTGATTTGGATCATGCCCAATCGTTTTAAAATGAGATAAGACAGATTCTCTTAAATCAATATCATGATGCGTCACTCCGAGCGTTTTCATCAAATTATTTGCATTTGTATTCGTACGATTTGAGGTTCCAAAACCACGAATTGTGTATGCAATAATATTTTTTCGAGGTAAGTTAATTAAATCAAACGTTTTAGCCGCTAATAGTAGCGCTAAGGTTGAATCAAGACCACCTGAAACCCCAATCAATAACGTTTGGGCTTTTGTATGAATCATACGTTTAGCGAGTCCTGCCACTTGAATATTCATAATTTCTTCAAACGATTCTTTTTCTTCCACTTTAGGAACAAATGGGGTCTCATCTAATGGCTTTTCAAACGTATATTCATCATTTACCACTAATGTAAAAGGAACACGTTGAACATAGGCCATATTATCTTCTCCACTTTGTCTAAATGGGGTTGAACGACGACGGTTAAATTGAATTCTTGAAACATCAATGTCTGCAATCGTCATATTAAGTTCATCACGTGAGAATAATTCAGATTCTGTCAAAATTTCTCCAATTTGAGAAATAATGCTATGTCCTGAAAACACGCCATCGGTTGTTGATTCATAAACACCTGATGAACAATACACATAACCAGACACAAGTTTAGAACTTTGGACTCTCACTAAGTCTCGACGATAACGACTTTTTTGGAATAATTCATTACTTGTTGAAAGATTTAAAATGATATCTGCTCCATTTAAAGCTAATCGAGAACTTGGAGAAGAAGCAACCCATAAATCCAAACAAATCTCAACGGCAAACGAAACATTGTGCAATTCATTTTCAAAAATTAAATCCCCAAATGGTACCGTACGATTTAGGTAGTTAATTTCATCAAAATGACGAACGATTTCATGGCCACGTGTAAACCAACGACCTTCATAAAATTCACTATCATTTGGTAAATAATACTTTGGAATAATTCCTAAAATTTCATTCTTCTGAATCACGACAGCACAGTTATATAAATTACGATGAATTGAAATTGGAGCTCCTACCACGACAATCCCATCAAATGGATTTTTTTCAAGCAAGAGTTCAATCGCACGATTAACATCTTGTAATAAGTAAGTCTGTAATAATAAGTCTCCACACGTATAACCAGAAACAGATAATTCCGGGAAAACTAAAATTCCTAATTGTTTTTGTTTTGCGACTTCTAAAGCTTTTAGCATCACTTCAACATTGGCTATTGGATTTCCAACTGATACACGTGGAGAAGAAGTTCCAACTTTTATAAATCCATTTTTAATCATTTTGATTCACCTCGTCCATATAAATGATGCGCATGTACATATGCATCAACCTCTTGTAAAACTAGTTTATCGTTCTTGACATCTTGACGATATTGTGTGGAAGAAACATCCATCTCACCAAATGAATCTAAAACAATAAAACGTTCGATTTGCTCCTTAAATAAGGTTTGAATCAAATCATCCACGTCAATATCGTCCCGACGAAAGACAATGATTTTAAAATAACGAATTAATTCGTCTGCTTGCACCCAATTGGGCAAATCTTTTAGGTTATCTGCTCCAATGACAAATCCAATGTCATCATTCGGATATTGTTGTCGAAAAAGGCTTAACGTTTCAAAACTTGTTAAGACATGATCCGCCTCTACTTCTAGTGTGCTAACAGAAGTTCGTTCTAACTTCGCACAAAGAAGCTTTAACATGTCGACACGAAACTTCGCCTCAATCAATTCTTTTTTAGGATATTGATCCCCTACGGGTAAAAAGAAAAAGTGTCGACAATCAAGATTTTTCAAAATATGTTTAGCAATATTATAATGAGCAATCGTAGGGGGATTAAATGAACCTCCAAAAACAACTAACATCATTCATCACTCCGTTTCCTAAACATTTGTATTATGAACCCAAATAAGTTTTCTAATCGAATTTTTATAAAATAAAACAATCGAACAGTCAAAGTGCGACGCTCGATTGTTTCCATACCTAATTAGATTAAAGAAACTAATTCAGTAACCATTTCTGATGACTCTTTTGCTGCAACTTCAATAAATTCATTAAATGAAATATGTGATTCTTTTCCTGCAATATCTGAAAGAGCACGTAAAATAATAAATGGTTTTTGGTATTGATGACAAACTTGAGCAACCGCAGTTGCCTCCATTTCAATTGCTACAACATTTGGACAATTTTTCTTAATTAATTCCATTTGATCTGGTCGATTAATGAATGAATCTCCTGTTCCAATTTGCCCCATCCAGTAAGTTTTATTCGACTTTTCTAACACTGTTTTCGCTTTTTCGACCAATGTCGCATCTGGCGTAAAAATGGCTGGCATCCCCGGAACTTGTCCATACGCATAATTAAATCCTGTCACATCAACATCATGATAAATAGCTCCATCAGAAATCACGACATCTCCAATATTAGCCTCAGGATGTAATCCTCCAGCTGATCCTGTATTAATAACAGCCCCAATATCAAAATGTTCAAATAATAAAGTAGTGGCAATCGCAACATTAACTTTCCCAATTCCACTTCTTAATAACACAACTGGTGTTCCATTTAATAAACCTTTTGTAAACTCAACATGTGCAATGGTTTTAACTTCTTCTACCTCCATTGCCTCACGTAAAATCGTTACTTCTTCTTCCATTGCGCCGATAATTGCAATTGTCATATTAATCCACCTTTTTTCAAAAAATATAAAAAAGAGCTGCTTAAAAGCAGCTTCAAATTACTGAACGTCAAGAATAACGACTGTGACGATTCCTTTTGGAGTTGAAACCATTGCAACGTCTCCAACACGTTTCCCCATTAATGCCTGTGCAATTGGTGATTCATTAGAAATTTTAGCTTCAAATGGGTTTGCCTCTGCACTACCAACGATTTTATATGTCATTTGCTCATCAGTTTCTTCTTCTTGATATGAAACTGTTGAACCAATCGTAATGACTTCACTATTTTCATCTGATTCAATGACAACCGCATTTTTTAAAATGTATTGTAATTCTTGAATACGCTCATAAACCATGGCTTGTTCTTCACGAGCTGCATCGTACTCAGCATTTTCCGAAAGGTCACCTTGTGCGCGTGCTTCTTGTAACTTAACTTTAATTTCTTCCATGCGCACTTGTTGTAAGTGATCTAATTCATCTTGAAACTTTTTAATCCCCTCAAGGGTTAAATGTTGTTGTTTTTCTTTCATGAAAAATTCCTCCGTATCAATAAGAACCTTGTTGATTGATAATATCAACTATTATTATACATGAACTTAGGCATTTAATATACTATTTATTTTAGTGATTAGTAAATCAATGGCAACGGTATTTGTTTTCCCATCTGGAACAATGATATCCGCATATTTTTTAGTCGGCTCAATGAATTGTTGATGCATTGGCTTTACTGACTCTGTATATTGTGAAATCACGGATTCAATGGTACGTCCACGTTCTGTTGTATCACGTAATAAACGACGAATAAAGCGAATATCATCATCTGCTTCAACAAACACTTTAATGTCTAATAAATCACGAATTTGAACATCTTCTAAAACAAATAAACCTTCCACAATAATAATTTTAGTTGGTTCAATTTTTTCAGTTAACTCACTACGTGTATGTTGAGTGTAATCATAAATTGGCTTTTCAATTGAATAACCTAACATTAATTTTTTTAAGTGTTTAACTAATAACTCATTGTCCATTGATAATGGATGATCATAGTTTGTTTTCACACGCTCTTCTAATGTCATATGACTTTGATCATTATAGTAATCGTCTTGTCTTAGTAAAGTAATGGTACGGTCTGCAAATGCATCATATAAAATCGTTGAAACACTTGTTTTTCCTGATGCCGTTCCACCAGCTACACCGATAATTAATGGTTTATTCATGATAGTCTCTTCCTCTTCTTGTCTTTATTATTAGCAATATTTTTATTTCTCATTCACCACATGCTTGCGCATCATATCATTTGGATATAGTTTAAATGGTACTTTAAATTTTAAAATTTGCTTTGGATGTCTAGCAACGTCTAAAGCCTCGCCTTTTTCATCAAATAATTCTGTAATCGTCATGATTTGAGTGTCAATTTTAGGACCAAAGAATTCGACGCGCTCTCCCACACGGAAATGATTTCGTTGTTGTAATGTCACTTCATTGGTTTCTTCATTATAATCTAAAACAAGTCCGATAAACTCTTGAGTTGGATGCTCATCACGATTATTAAACATTTGTTCTTCATGAGATGGAATCCCTTCAAAGAATGCTGGCGCTGTTTCACGGTTAGCACATTTTGATAATTCGACTAATAAGGCTTCATTGAAGACAAAGTTATCTGGATCTTCACAATATAAGTCAATTAATTTGCGATAGGTGCTCACAACGGTTGCAATGTAATGAATGGATTTCATGCGTCCTTCAATTTTCAAACTATCAATTCCTAATTCAATCATTTCAGGAATTGATTTCAATAAATTTAAATCCTTTGGACTCATCGCAAATTTAATGGCATCTTCTTTGAATAAGCGTGTGGTTTCGTTTTCTTGTTCTTTGACTAAATCATATTCCCAACGGCAAGATTGACAACATCCTCCACGATTTGAATCGCGTGCTGTCATATGATTTGATAAGGTACAACGTCCAGAATAAGCGATACACATCGCACCATGAACAAAAGCTTCAATCTCAACATCTGTTTTATCCATGATTTCTTTAATTTCTTCTTTTGTTGTTTCACGGGCTAATACAACACGATGTAAGCCCTCTTGTTCCCAAAACTTAATGGCCATGTAATTCATCGTGGATTGTTGTGTACTTAAATGAACCTCAACATTTGGTGCGACACGTTTACATGTCTCAATAATTAATGGATCCGCCACAATGATTCCCGCTACACCGATTTCACCTAAAGCAGTTAAATAGTCTTCAAGTCCCACCATATTCTCGTTATGAGCAATAATATTCGTGGTAATATAGATTTTTGAACCATATTGATTGGCAAATTCAACTCCCTCTTTGATTTCTTCAAGAGAGAAGTTTTGAGCATTTGAACGTAGTCCAAATTCGCGTCCACCAATAAAAACTGCATCTGCACCATACATCACAGCAATTTTTAATTTTTCAAGTGATCCGGCTGGAGCTAATAATTCTGGTTTTTTAACGATGACACGTTTTCCATCAACAATTGCTGATACTGGAGTTCTCGCCATAGTGTCCACCCCTTTTTAATATTATTTATGTTTATAAATTGAAGGTTTATAGAAGAAACCTCGATCTAACTGTCGATTATTCGGTTGAATTTCTTCTAATTTTTTGTATAAGGCACGCCCTATTTGATTGTATTTCTCACGATTTTCAATACACATGTCAATGGCTAAACGGTAAGCTTTTGTAACATTTAATAAATACTCACTTGATTTCAATACGCCATCGATACGGAAACTATCCACACCAACCTCAATAAATTCAGCTAAATCATCAATCATGCAAACATCGCTTCCATTGAAAATATGAGTTCCTTGTTGATCTTCAAAAATAGGATAATATAGCTTTCGCTCTGGATCAAATAATTGTAGCCCTTCTTCACGCGTCTGAACTTTTTCTACAACTTGTCCTTGGAATTTTAAATAATTCCCCACTAAATTGCGTCGAGAATGGAACATACAAATCGCACCATGAACTAAAATCTCAATCTCACCTTTAGCGAATGTTTTTGTCTCAATAACAGATTCTTTCATCATTTCAGGTGCTAAAACCGTACGTTCTACCCCACGATCATACCAATAATTTACTGTGAAGTAATTGGTTCCTAATGTTTCACTACTCCAATGAAGGCTCATCTGAGGCGCTACTTCTTTAGCAATCATGTAAGCCCCTGGATCTGAAAAGCGAAGCGCATCAATCGGTAATGATTTTATTTCTTGAATATATGTTTTCAAATCATCTAACAAGCTATTTGGCATTAAAGCATTGATAGCAACATATACTTTTTTATTATATTGCTTAATTAACTCAACGGCTTCACGTAAATCATTTAATTTGAATTCACCAGCTAAACGTAATCCAAATTTTTCTTCACCAATGATAAACGCGTCTGCACCTGCCTCAATTAAATCTTTAATCTCATGGATATCATGAGGTGTTACAATCAATTCTGGTTTTTTCATTTTATCAACTCACTTTATCATTTATGACAATATACGATTATAAACTACTTTAGCTTTCTTTTCAAACTAATTGCTACGCCATCACCAATTGGTAATAACAGGGTGTCATAATCTGGATGATTGGCTAACCAATCATTATAACGGTTAATTTTTCGAACTAACTGTTTTAAATTACGGCTTTGTTTTTGATTATTATCAAAAATATGCCCATGGAATAATAAATTATCGCTAATAATCATTCCATCTTCTTTTAATAAAGGTTCATATTTTTCAAAGAACTTCTGATATTGAGCTTTAGCTGCATCAATAAAAATAACATCAAATGGAGCATTAGGAATGTCTTCATTCAAAATTTCTAATGCATCTGCTTTAATTAATGTCACTCGATCTGAGATGGTACTACGTGCGTGATAATTAACAGCCTCTTTATAACGGGATTCATCACGTTCAATCGTCACAACATGACTCTGTGGTAAATGGCGCGCCATCATTAAAGAGGAATAACCGATAGCAGAACCTATTTCTAAAATAGTTTTAGGCTGCTTAACTCGTAGTAATTGTAACATTAATTCAAGACCCTGATCTTGAATGATCGGAACATCATGCTCCTGTGCATATTGTTTCATTTCTAATGATAAGTCATCATGTTGAATTGTTTTAAATCGACTCATTAGTTCTATTAATTGTTCATTCATTGCTCTACCACCTAGTTGAGATTACTGACATACATTTGTGCCCGCTTCATATGAAGGAAGTAAATAGTTTCGATAAAATTTCATATGTTCTTCATATGTTTCAAAGAAATGAGTTTTACCATCTACACATCCATACATGTCAGCTATAAAATAATAATAGTTATTTTCATCAGGATGTAACACGGCTTTAATAGCCTCAATTGACGGGCTACTAACAGGTCCAATTGGAATGCCTGGTGTCACATATGTATTATAAGGGGATTGTACTTTTGTCATCGCTTCCGTTACGCGCTCATTATGTTCATCTAAGGCATAAAGTACCGTCATATCACTTTGTAAATACATACCTGAGTTAATACGATTAAAGAAAACACCAGCTACTATTGGCATTTCTTCTACATTTTGAGTTTCTCCTTCAATGACTGACGCTAGCGAAAAGACTTGATGAATATTAAGCGATGCTTCATCAAACGAAGACTTCACCGGTTCTAATTTCTTTGCTGTCACATCTAGGATTAAGTGTGTGACTTCATCAAGCGTATACACTTGATCTAAAAATGAATAAGTAGCTGGATAAAAATAGCCTTCTAACGGATATCGAATCCCTTCTTTTAAAATATCATCGGTCAAAAACCAATATTCATTCACTAATTGTTTCAAATAATCAATATTTTTCCACTCATTTAAAATATCTTCAGCACTTAAATCAACAATTAAAGATAAGCTAGCTGCTATATATTCTAAATCATAACCTTCTGGAATCACCACTTTTGTGGTATTCGGTTCGACAACATCTCCACTTTCAAATTTTTGATACATTTGCTCTAGTGTCATTGAAGGGGATAACTCATACTCTCCTGCTTGAATATGAGACCAATCATTTAATTTAACAATCAAATTTGCCATCTCGGGATGCTCAATCAATCCAAGTTCTGCTAACTCGCGATTCACAGCCTTTGTTGATGTTCCAGGTTGAAGGGTATAATTCATCACTGTTTCATCACTCGGATTCACCGGCTCTTGGGTTTTGACATAAAGGATTCCTAAATACCCCAAAATCCCAGCTAATGCGACAATAAGTGTTATAACGATCCCTAGGATAACCTTCCTCATCTTATCTTCACCTCTA
The DNA here is from genome assembly GCF_017941855.1 of Turicibacter sp. NCBI lineage: Bacteria > Bacillati > Bacillota > Erysipelotrichia > Erysipelotrichales > Turicibacteraceae > Turicibacter > Turicibacter sp. Next base: position 14,059 of record NZ_JAGAVR010000030.1, read on the forward strand.
CATTATATACACACAAAAACGGACTTAACGTCCGTTTTCGCATCTATTAGATTTTAATTATTCTGCATCCTCATCTTCTTCAGCTAAGAATGTATTAATCACTTCTTCAATCATATCCCACTCAGCATCTGTTTCAACTGGTAATAATTCTCCACCCTCGTTGTTTTCACCAGGGATGTAAGCTGAAACATGTAAATCTACATTTCCTTCTTCATCTTCATTTTCTGCTCCTGCTGGGTAGTAGACAACATATGATTTGTTATAATCATCTGAATCAAATGTAAATAAAATTTCACATAATAATTCATTTCCATTTTCATCGATTACTGTTAATTGATTTTCATCTAACATTTTGGTCACCTCTTATAAGATTTACACGAATGAACGTGCTTGATTTGAATCTAAATAACTCTGTAAAATAATGGTTGCTGCCATTTTATCAACCACTTTTTTTCGCTTATTGCGACTAACATCAGCTTGAATGAGGACACGTTCAACTTGCATAGTAGTCAATCGTTCGTCCCATAGAATAACCGTGACATTCGTTGCTTCTTCAAGTTTCTTAGCAAACTCTTGTGTCACTTGTCCTCGTTCTCCAATCGAACCATTCATATTTTTAGGTAACCCTAAAACGATTTTCGAAATTTTATGAGTTTTTACTAATTCTTGAACGTGTTGAATTGCTTTTTTATAATGATTTTCCTCAAATCGGAAAGTCTCAACACCATGGGCCATCATTCCAAGGGCATCACTAATGGCGATTCCACACGTGCGAGTTCCTAAATCTAATCCTAAAATTTTCACTTTTTCGTCTCTACAAACTTTTCAAGTAAAACTTCAATGATTTCATCACGTTCAATTTGCTGAATTTTGTTTCGAGCCCCTTGATAGCTCGAAATATAAGCTGGATCTCCTGAAATTAAGTATCCAACCACTTGGTTAATCGGATTATAACCTTTTTCTTTTAATGCATCGAATACATCTGTCAAAATAATTTCAACCGCTTGATTTTGGTTCAATTTATTTTGTAGTAAATCGTCTAGCATCATTGTTTGATTCGAGATCATGCAACTCACCACCCATAAATAGTTCTTAACTTTATTTTACAATAATGTTAATGGGATGAAAAGAATTATAAATTATTTTTTAACCATTCATCGACATTCTTTAATGCCTCTTCAATTTTTGTTGCATCTTTAGCGCCGGCTTGAGCCATATCTGGGCGTCCGCCTCCGCCTCCACCACAAATCGTTGCGACTTCTTTAACAATTTTCCCTGCATGTACCCCTTGTTTCACATAATCTGGCGTTACACCACAAGAGATTGCAACCTTACCATCTACTGCACTTGCTAACACAATAACTGCCGATGATAACTGTTGTTTAAATTCGTCAACCATTTGACGTAAATGGTTCATATCCACATCAACTAAGTTCGCAGTTAACACTGTAATTCCTGCTACCTCACGTGTATTATTAACAATTTCCTTCATTTTTAAATGAGATAATTTAGATTTTAATGAATCATTTTCACGATGCGCTTCTTTTAACTCATCTAAAATCCCTTCAACACGTTCTTCAAGTAATGCTGGTTTTGTTTTTAATGTCTCAGATACCGCTGCAAATCGTTCAATAAATGAATTCATGTATTGATAAGCTCCCTTACCCGTCACCGCTTCAATACGTCGAGTTCCAGCTCCAATTCCTGATTCTGAAATGATTTTAAATAAACCAATTTCAGAGGTGTTTGAAACATGACATCCACCACAAAGCTCAATGCTATAGTCTCCTGCTTTGACAACGCGTACCGTTTCACCATATTTTTCACTAAATAACGCCATTGCTCCCATTTGCTTTGCTTCTTCAATACTTTTTTCAAACACTTCAACTGGAATAGAAGCCCAAATCTTCTCGTTAACAATCGCTTCAATACGTTGTAATTCTTCTGACGTCAACCCTTGCATGTTGGTGAAGTCAAAACGTAAACGATCAGCAGATACTAATGATCCAGCTTGGTTTGCATGCGCACCAATAACATCTTTTAATGCTTGGTGTAATAAGTGAGTCGCTGTATGATTTTTTGTTAAATCTAAACGATTCTCAACTTGAACTTGGCAAACAACCTCATCATTTAATGATAATGTTCCGTCTACTTGTACACTGTGTAAATGCTGTCCATTTGGAGCTTTGATAACATCTGTTACCATCACATTTGCAGCAGAGGTTGTCATCATCCCTGTATCTGCTACTTGTCCTCCACTTTCAGCATAAAATGGAGTAGTATCTAAAATGACTTGTCCAGCTCCAGTTAATGAATCAACCACTTCCCCATTTTGTAGTAATAAAATAACGTTTGATGTTGTTGATAATTGATGATATCCTACAAATTTAGAAGGGGTTTTAAAGCTCATTAAAGCAGCATTTTGTGAATGCATACTTTCAACATCTTCACGAGCATTACGAGCACGTTCACGTTGTGCTTCCATTTGGGCATCGAACCCTTCTTTATCAACTGTAAATCCAGCTTCTTCTGCATATTCTAAAGTTAATTCATATGGGAATCCGTACGTATCATATAACATGAATGCGTCTTTGCCACTAATTGTTTTATCTTCACATTTAGCAATTAAATCCGTCAAGATTTTTTCTCCATCTGCTAATGTTTGACGGAAGCGATCTTCTTCAGATTTAATCACTTTTTGAACTAACTCAATTTTATCGCAAACATATGGGTAATAATCTTTCATAATATCTGCTACAACAGGAACTAATTCATACATGAAAGCACGATCAATTCCTAATTTTTTTCCATAACGAACAGCACGACGTAATAAACGGCGTAAGACGTATCCGCGTCCTTCATTAGAAAGAAGTGCTCCATCTGCTACTGCAAAAGTTACCGTACGAACATGGTCAGCGATCACTTTAAATGCCGTTGCTGTTTCTTGTGTATATTTTACACCAGACATTTCTTCCGTCGCACGAATGATTGGCATGAATAAGTCTGTGTCAAAGTTTGTTTCAACGCCTTGAATCACACAAGCCATACGCTCAAGACCCATTCCAGTATCTATATTTTTATTTGGTAACATAGGATATTCACTACGATCTAATCCTTCTTTTGAATTATATTGAGAAAATACAATGTTCCAAATTTCAATATAACGATCATTTTCAATATCTTCTTCTAATAAACGGATTCCAATATTTTCTGGATCATATTTTGTTCCACGATCATAGAAAATTTCAGTGTTTGGTCCACATGGTCCTTCTCCGATTTCCCAGAAGTTATATTCTAATTTCACAATGTGATCAGGCGAAACACCTAATTTGATCCATAAATCATATGTTTCTTGATCGGTTGGATAAACGGTTACATATAATAATTCTTTATCGAATCCAAACCATTCTTTTGATGTTAATAATTCCCATCCCCATGTCACTGCCTCTTCACGGAAATAGTCTCCAATCGAGAAGTTTCCTAACATCTCGAAGAACGTATGATGACGAGCCGTTTTCCCAACATTTTCAATATCGTTTGTACGAATTGATTTTTGAGCATTTGTAATACGTGGGTTATTTGGAATTTCACGTCCATCAAAGTATTTTTTTAAAGCTGCAACCCCACTATTAATCCATAATAATGAAGGGTCATTAATTGGAACTAATGGTGCTCCTGGTTCGATCATGTGTCCTTTTGATTTAAAGAAATTTAAGTACATTGAACGAATCTCTGATCCTGTCATGTATTTCATTTTGTTCACCTCTTTTAAAAATGAGTATAAAAAAAGCCCTTATTTGATATAAGGACGTATTGAACGCGGTACCACCTTAATTTTGTTTTTTAAGTAAACTAAAAAAACAACTCTTTGAAACAGATAACGGCGAAAACCGACAGACTTTAACTGTACTCCAGAAGTAGCTTTCGAGCATTGATTGTTAGGATTTATCTCAGCCAAGAAATCCCTCTCTGTGAAACGTTCAATTTTCTACTTTCTTCTATCAACATTTTGTTATTCGACTCTATTTTATCGATTTTATCAAGATGTTTCAAGCTTTTTTTATCCAATTTGATAAATTATTAAATTGGATAAAAAAAGCTTATACACAAAAAAGAACTCTCTCGATTGAGAGAGTTCTTTTTTAAAATGGCATTCTATCGTGTAGGTAGTGTTGCCAACAATCCATTTGCTTACGATATTTTCTAGATTGTTTTTTAAATTGTTTTTGATAGTAACGAGGATCTTCATAATACATAAGTGTTGCCACTAAAGCCATTAAAAACATAACAAGTACAAGAATTTTCTTCATCATTTCACCTCAGTTCAAAGATTACAATCTTTAGTTTGAGTGATTTATGATTTTTTATGTTATCTATCTGCACAAAATTTAATCAATTAATCCATTAAATCATACGGTGTGATCCCTTCTAATCCTTCTTCATCTAGGTAATCAAATGGAATATCATGTTCTTTAAAATAATCAGCAAAAGGATTTTCCTTTATCGGTTTTGTTTGATTTAGTTGAAAGCGAAGTTTCAACGTCGTTTGACGTTCTTCTCCCTCATTTTTAACCCCCTTCTCAAGTGCTAAATACTCTCCAATGATAATTAAAGATTTTTTAGCCCGTGTAATGGCGGTATAAATCAACTTTTTTTGTAACATGACGTGATAGGCATGCGTAATCGGTAAAATAACAATCGGATACTCAGACCCTTGTGACTTATGAACCGACACGCAATAGGCATGCGTTAAATTTTGAAGATCGCCCTTTTTGTACGTCACTTCCTTAGTTTCAAAACAAGCAATTAACTTCTCTTCTTTATCATCATTTTCATTTTTATAAGAAATTCCAATGACTTCTCCAACATCCCCATTCATAATTCCTGTTTCCGGATGATTGGCTAATTGGAGTACCTTATCGCCAATTCGAAAAACCTTGGATCCAAATGTCATTTCTCGCTTATCATCTGCTGGTGGATTGAAAATATCCTGTAACATCACATTCAGATTGTCAATCCCACAATCCCCACGGTACATGGGAACTAAAATTTGAATATCACTTGCTGTATATCCTTTTTGAATGGCATTTAGAACAATTTGTTTTAGATAACTTGCAATCACCTGATGCCCACATTCAACATATAGACGATCCGGCTTTTTATCTTTAAGATCCGTTGGGAGATGATTATTTTTCACTGCATGTGCGAATGAAATAATGGACGAATCCTGCGCCTGTCGATGAACCGTTTCAAGCCGTGTCAGAGGAATCACACCACTTTCAATTAAATCTTTTAACACCTGCCCTGGTCCCACAGAAGGCAATTGATTATCATCACCGACAATAATCACTTGCGCACCCGTTGGAATGCTTTGAAATAATTGAAAGGCTAATAAGGTATCAAGCATGGAGCTTTCATCGATAATAATTAATTTATATTCCAGTTGAGCATATTCATCATGTTGAAAAACGCCATCTACTCCATACCCAAGTAAACGATGAATGGTAGATGACTTTAAGCCCGTTGTTTCACTCATTCGTTTAGCAGCTCGACCAGTAGGCGCTGCCAAAGCAATGGGATACTTTTTCTCACTTGTTGCATATTTAGACGGATCTAAATCCACATCGTGTAACATCGAATACGCCTTTAAAATACCTTGAACAACTGTTGTTTTTCCTGTTCCCGGGCCACCCGTGATAATGCTAACTGGTTCCTTTAACGCCATCAAAATCGCTTCTTCTTGTTCTTTTGAATAGGTAATAGCTAATTCTTTTTTTAATTCGTTTAAACATTGTGGGGCTTTCTCTTGATTTTCAACTTTAGACGTTAAAAGTCGCTCTATAGAATCAACAATCCCTTTTTCACTATTGACAAGCAACGGAATAAATAAAAAGTCCCCTTCGATATAAATTTTTTTCTTTTTAATCAGTTCATTAATTTGAGATTCAATTTGCGCAAAATCCAGAAGCTGGGTTGATTTTTGATTTAAATACTGTAAAGCACTTTGAAGCAACTGCTTTTGGTACACATACGTATGACCTTTTTGGATGGCAATTTGATCAATGACATAAAGCAAAGCCGCACGAATTCGACGTGGATCATCTAATGAGATCCCTAGACGTCTTGCAAGCTCATCTGCTTTCAAAAACCCAATCCCCTCAATATCATCAATTAAACGATACGGATTTTCATTGATAATTTCAAGGGCCTGATATTGATATTTTTTGAAAATTTTCATGACTAACTTAGGACTTAAATCATAGCCGTAAAGAGGAGCTAATATCTGTTCTGTCCCCTGTTGATCAATCAGTGTCGAATAAAGTTTATCTGCTAATTTTTTGGATAATTTGGGCACCTCATCAAGCGCCTGTCGATTACGTAAAATGACATCGATAGCATTATCACCTAATACATCCACAATCTTTTCAGCTGTTTTTTGTCCAATTCCTTCAAAAATATCACTACTCAAATAATGAACAAGCGAAGACTTCCCTTGCACATTAACCGAATCATAAGACGTGGCTTGATATTGCCAACCATAACGAGGATGTTCAATTAACTTCCCCTTAAAGCGGTATGTTTTATGTGAAACGAGTTTTGGAAAATAACCCGAAATCGTAATTTTCTCATATTTTTTATGCTCACTTAACCCTAGTTGATTCACTATCTTATCATCAACGGGTTTTAAAGCTTTTTGCATTAAATCTAAATCTTCACCATGTTCTAAGACAAGTAGCGTTCCAATTGAGAAGCCATTATCTTCATTAAAAAATATATGATCTAAAAAAACACCTTTAATGTATCCGGCTTCTCCCATCCTCACAAACTCCTCTCTTAGTATTGGCGAGCCTCTTTATCTTTATATGCAACTTCAATACGCCCTCCACCTAAACAAACCTCATCTAAATAAAAGACAGCCGCTTGCCCTGGCGTCACCGCACGAACAGGTTCTAGCATTTTAACGTTTAAGGTTTCATCATCAATCCAAGTCAATTCAACCGGAATATCAGGTTGACGATATCTAAATTTAGCCGTACAACGATAAGTTCCAACAAATCGCTCACTTGGAATCCAGTTAACATTTGAAACTAATGCTTCATCCGCATAAACGTATTCATGATCAAATCCTTGTCCGACTAGTAAAACATTATCTTTTAAATTCTTCCCAATTACGAACCAAGCATCCCCTTTTCCGCCGATTCCAAGACCTTTACGTTGTCCAATCGTATAATACATTAAACCGATATGCTCCCCCACAACTTCTCCCTCTAAAGTACGCATCTGTCCAGGTTGAGCGGGTAAGTAGTTTTGTAAAAACTGTGTAAAGTTACGTTCCCCAATAAAACAAACTCCCGTTGAATCCTTTTTCTTTGCCGTTGCTAGATCTAATTTCTCTGCAATCGCACGAACTTCAGATTTTTGCAATTCACCAACTGGGAATAACGTTTTACTTAGCTGGGCTTGTGTTAATTGACTCAAGAAATACGTTTGATCTTTATTATTATCAAGCCCACGTAACATTTGAACTTCACCCTCATGTGAAACACGTGCATAATGTCCCATCGCAATGTAATCACATCCAAGATTCATTGCATAATCTAAAAATGCCTTAAATTTCACTTCTTTATTACACATAATATCTGGATTTGGTGTACGTCCAGCACGATATTCATCTAAAAAGTACATGAAAACACGATCCCAATATTCTTGAACGAAATCGACGCGGTGTAGCTTAATTCCTAATTGATCGGCCACTGCTTTTGCATCATTATAGTCAACTTCTTGTGGGCACACCTCATCATTTAGCGTTGGGTTTCCTAAAACGTCAGCATTAGCTGCACTATCCCAGTTACGCATAAATACACCTTCTACTTCGTAACCTTGCTCTTTTAATAAATACGCTGCGACTGATGAATCCACACCACCAGACATCCCAACGATGACTTTTTTACCTTTATTTGCACTCATGTCTGAGACCTCCATTACAACATAATCAAAACATAAATCTTTACTACATAATCTTAAACCTCAGGAAGATACTTTTATTATCGCCCCTCCTTGATAAGATATATTCTTATATTATAAGCAAAAATAGCAAGATAAGCAAATCTATGTCTTATCTTGCCCTAAAAATAAACAAAAAGACAGGAGCTCCTGTCTTTTTGTTTATTTTAACGTTTTCCTTTATCGTAAGGTTCCCCAGCTGCCTTTGGTCCGACAATATTACGACTAAATACAACTAAAGCGACTAATGTCATCACATATGGTAACGCGTTATAAAACTCCATCGGAATTTCAAATGATTTTAACGTATCATTAATTAAAGCTAATTGCCCTAATGTTTTCATAAATCCAAAGAAGAACGAAGCGAATAATACGGTCCATGGATTCCATTTACCAAAAATTAAAGCTGCTAATGCTAAGAATCCAAGCCCTGCAACCGATCCGTTAAATTCTCCAGATGTGGTAACAATAATTAAAGCGCCTCCGATTCCCGATAGGAATCCAGATGCTAACACACCAAAATAACGCATTTTATAAACATTAATCCCCATTGAATCAGCTGCTTGTGGATGTTCTCCACACGCGCGCAGACGTAATCCAAAAGATGTTTTAAAGACAATATACCAAGTTAAAACCACTAATCCTAATACAATAAAAGTGGTTAAATACATCTTGCTAAAGAATAAAGGTCCAATAATAGGAATATCCGATAAGATTGGGGCATCAAAACGTGAGACACCTTTGAGGATACTAATATTTTGAGATCCTGTTAAAGTACGTGCTAAGAAAATAGTTAGCGCGGGTGCTAATAAGTTAATAGCAGTTCCTGAAATAACTTGATCGGCCTTAAGATTAATACTCGCATACGCATGTAATAAAGAGAATAAACATCCCGCTACTCCACCAAGTAAAATTCCAATCCAAATCGTTGAATCACTACCCTGATAAGCTTGATTGATATAAAATGCAGTCGTGAAAGCCCCAATGACCATTAAACCTTCTAATCCAATATTAACGACTCCACTGCGTTCACTAAATAATCCACCTAATGCTGTGACTAACATCGGTGCTGTAAACGCAAGAGCATACGGCATCATTGCCACAATAAATTCCCACATTATTTAACACCTCCATCTTTTCTCTTCGGTGCTACTTTTTTAAAGAAACTTTGAATTAATAAAGCAATCGCTGAGAAGTAAATAATTGTTGAAATAATAATATCAATTAACTCTTTTGGGACAGCTGTCATTGCTTGCATGAATTCTCCTCCTACCTTCATAAATCCAAATAAGAAAGCAGATAAGAAGACACCAATTGGTGTATTTAATCCAAGTAACGCAACGGCAATTCCATCAAATCCTTGCGTTGGTAAAACACCAATTTTAACATGATTCGTATAACCAACATAATAGGTCGCTCCAGCAAGACCTGCTAAACATCCGGCAATAATCATTGAAAGAATGATATTACGTTTAACTTTCATCCCTGCGTAATGTGCCGCATCTGGATTAAATCCAACAGCCTTTAATTCATATCCAAACGTCGTTTTATCTAAAATTAACCAAACAACAAGGCAAGCCAAAATCGCTAAAATAAATCCAATATTGATCGATGAACCATCAAAAAGTGATGTCATCCAAGCCGTTTTTAATGATGCTGTCTCACTAATGGTTGCAGATTCTGTGCTATATTTTCCTGGAATAAATGTCGTTACGCCATATTGAACCATCCAAAGTGCAATATAATTCATCATAATTGATGTCACAACTTCGTGAATTTTAAATTTTGCTTTTAATAAACCTGGGATAATCGCCCAAACTCCACCTGCTAACATCGCGACTAACACCACCACTGGTAGATGAATAAAACGAGGTAAATCAAGGATAATCCCACAGTAAACCGCTGCAAAACCACCGACTAACATTTGACCTGAAACCCCAATATTAAATAATCCAGTTCTAAAGGCAAATGCCACTGATAATCCCGTTAAAACTAATGGTGTCATCTGCAATAAAGTATTTCCAAACTGTTTTAAGTTTCCACTCATGATGCCTTTAAATCCACCTTGGAATAAATACGAAAATCCTTCTGCTGGGTTATACCCTAAACATAATAAAACAATAAATCCAATGATGAAGCCAAGAATAACAGAAGCAAAAGGTGCCAATTTTTTTTGAACATTGTCATCCGCTAGACTAAAATTAATCTTTTTCATTATTCCTCACCTCTTTGTTTACCTGCACCGGCCATTAATAATCCAATTTCTTTTTCATTTGTGTTGGCTGTTTCTAAAATCGCAACAATTTCACCTTCATAAATAACAGCGACGCGATCTGAAACATTTAAAATTTCATCAAGTTCTAACGAGATAAGTAAAACGCCACGTCCTTTGTCACGTTCTGCAATTAATTCTCGATGAACATATTCAATAGCTCCTACATCGAGACCACGAGTCGGTTGTGCTGCGATTAACAACTTCGGTGAACGAACTACTTCACGTGCAATAATTGCCTTTTGTTGATTCCCACCTGACATACTACGTGTAATAGTGGTGCTACCCTGTCCACTGCGAACATCGAATCGTTCAATTAACTGCTCTGACTGTTCACGAATAGCTTGTCGGTTTAGGAAGCCACCTTTACTAAATGAGGGCTGATAATAGGTTTGTAAAATAAAGTTATCTTCTAATGAATAATCTAAAACTAATCCATGCTTATGACGATCCTCTGGGATGTGCCCAATTCCTGCCTCAGTACGTTTTCGAACTGGTAATTTACTAATATCATTTCCAGCTAATTTCACTATTCCTGAATCAGCAGGTTTTAATCCTGTAATAGCTTCGATTAATTCACTTTGACCATTTCCTTCAATTCCAGCAACACCTAAAATTTCACCTTCATGGACCGTCAAAGATAAATTTTTAAGTGCTGAAACGCCACGATTGTTTTTAACCGTTAGATTTTCAACTTGTAAAACAGGGGCTCCAACTTTAGCCGCGTCTTTATCTAGTTTAAACGTTACTTGACGCCCAACCATTAAATCAGCCAATTCTTGCTCTGAAGTATCAGCCACTACGACTGTTCCAATCCCTTTTCCTTTTCGGATAATGGTACAATGCTTCGCCACTGCTTTAATTTCTTTCAATTTATGTGTAATCACAATAATAGATTTACCTTCAGCGGTTAACTGACGCATAATTTCCATTAAATGTTCAATTTCTTGTGGTGTTAAAACAGCTGTTGGCTCATCAAAAATTAAAATTTCAGCATTTCGATATAACATTTTTAAAATTTCAACACGTTGTTGCATTCCAACTGAAATATCTTCAATTTTAGCATATGGGTCAACATGTAAGTTATAACGTTCTGATAATTCAGCTACACGTTTAGCTGCCTTTTTGATATTGATACGCCCACCAAATAGCTTCGGTTCATTACCTAGAACGATATTTTCGGTAACCGTAAAATTATGAACTAACTTAAAATGCTGATGGACCATCCCAATTCCTAACTCAGTTGCGACATTTGGGTCTGTAATCTTAACTTCTTTTCCGCGAACTTTAATACATCCTTCTTCTGGCTTATATAGTCCAAATAGAACACTCATCAGTGTTGATTTACCAGCGCCATTTTCTCCTAAAAGGGCATGAATTTCTCCTGGTTCAACTTGCAGTGTAATATTATCATTGGCTTTAATCCCTGGAAATTCTTTTGTGATGTTCAACATTTCAATCACGTATTCCATGATTTAACCCCTTTCTTTTTTATGATAACGTATCCAATGTCGGTGATAATGAACTCCATGGTATACTCTCTTACTTAGTATGTGTTAAATCCTATTCTTATTATTTACTTTAAAAAAAGTACGCCTGTGAACAGGCGTACTTCGTTTAACAAACAATCAATAGTATTTAAATGAATTATTTAAAGTTAATATTGCTTGCGTCATATCCTAATTCTGCTAACATTAATTCTAATTCTTCTGCAGAAGTTGGAGCAACTACTGTACCTGCTTTGATAGCTTCGAATACTTCATTTGTTTTGGTAGTTGTATCTTCTGTTAAGTTTGGATTCACTTCAGGTAATCCAATTCCATTTGTTTTAGCATCCATTGTGATGACTTGCCCACCTGGGAAGTTTCCATTTACAAATGCATCAATGTTTTCATAAGCTGCATTATCAATACGTTTGATGGCAGAAGTTAAGATAACAGATTTACCATTTGACATGACACCTTCTTCATATTGGTCTACGTCAACTCCAATCACATAAACTTCTTCACCAGCTTCTGCACGAGTTTTAGCTTCATTGATAACACCATTTCCAACTCCACCAGCTGCTACGAACACAATATCGATTCCTTTATCGTACATTCCACCAGCTTGCGCTTGTCCACCTTGAACATCAGTGAATGTTCCATTGTATAAATAATCAGCTACTTCAACTTCTAATCCATAAGTAGCATTCGCGTAAGCAACACCTGCTACATATCCGAATCCGAATTTTTCAACAGCAGGAATTTTCATTCCTCCAATGAATCCAACTTTTCCTGTTTGTGTTTGTAAAGCGGCTGCAACACCTGCTAAGAATCCAGCTTCTTGCTCAGCAAAGTAAATCGCAACTGTATTTTCAGCCATCTCAGCCGGTTGTCCATCTAAAATGATGAATTTTGTATCTGGGTTTGCAACTTGTAATTCGTTGATTGCTTCTTCAAATTTGAATCCAGGAGCAACAATAATTTGATTTCCTGACATGATTAAATTATCTGCTGCACTTAAGTAGTCTTCTTTCGCTTCCCCACCTGGTTGAACATATTTCACTTCAACACCTGTGTGATCAGCTGCATATTGTTGGATTCCAGCCCAAGTTCCTTGGTTAAATGATTTGTCATCAATGGTTCCTGAGTCTGTCATCATCCCAACTTTTACAGTCGTTTGATTTCCAGTTTGAGGTGTTTCAGTTTTTGCTTCTTCTGCTCCTCCACAAGCAGTTAGTCCAACTGTAGCACACATTGCAACAGCAAACATAGAAAGTAATTTTTTCATTTGTATGGCCTCCTCATATTTTATACATCTTAAGTTTAACAGAAAAGCTATTTAATGTAAATATTTTGTCGCTTTTTGTTAAGTATAAATTGTATTAAAAGACCAAATATTACTTTTCTTTTTTAAAACTACGATTAAGTTTTAAGTTGATTGCATTGAATATGTTTTTAAAATGATTCCTCCCAATCTAAAAATAGGCGCCTAACATAAAAGCTTTTAAAGAAGGAATAATCTTTCTTTAAAAGCTTTTATAAATGATCTAATTATAATTTATTAGGCTAGCATCATATTGATACTCAGCTAAAAAGGCTGTTAATTCTTCAGCTGTCTTAGGAACACTTAACTGATCATTTTTCATCAAGTTAAGTGCTGCTTCTATTTTTTCTAATGTCTCAGTTGTTAAATTAGGATTTTCTAAAGGAATCCCAACTCCATTTGCTTTTGCATCCATAATGATCACCTCTCCACCACGAAATTCACTTTGAGCAATATCATCCAATGCATCATAAGCCGCATTATCAATTCGCTTAATCGCAGAAGTTAGGATAACTGATTGGTCATCTCCTAATTTTCCCTCCTCATATTGATCAATATCAACCCCAATTACATACACCTCTTCCTGATTCTCAGTACGTGCTTTGGCCTCATTAATCACACCATTTCCAACGGCAGCTGCCGCTGAGAAGATAATATCCACCCCTTTATCGTACATGCCTCCGGCCATCATTTGCCCACCTTGTACATCATAAAAGGTCCCTTGAAATTGATAATCAGTCACTATCGTCTTCGTTCCATACAATTGATTAGCATAAGCAACACCCGCTACATAGCCTCTTCCAAATTTTTCAACAGCTGGTATTTTCATTCCACCTATAAAAGCGACTTTTTCTGTTTTAGATTGAAGAGCTGCCGCCATTCCAACTAAAAATCCAGCTTCATTTTCTGCAAAATAGATAGACATTGTATTAGGACTTTCTACAGATGGTTGCCCATCTAATAAAACAAATTTAACTTCTGGATTTTCTTGTTGTAATTTCGTAATCGCCTCTTCAAATTTAAATCCTGGTGCAATGACAATGTTACTACCTGCCATGATTAAATTATCACCTGATGTGACATAATCTTCCGTTGTTTCGCCTGACGGTTGAACAAACTGTGCCTTTACGCCTTCATGATCCTCAACGTAACGTTGGATTCCTTCCCACGTTCCTTGATTAAACGACTTATCATCGATGCTTCCCGAGTCAATCAACATTCCAATTTTTAACGCTTCTTCACTCTTTGATGAATTGTTACAAGCGACTAATACAAAGCTAAGTATTAAAAAAAATAGAATGCTTATACTATTTTTTTTCATAGTTGAACCTCCTTTTATGACATTTTTTTATCTTCTTTTATTATTCATCAAATTCACTGACTTATTACTTATTTTCCACAAACATCAAAAAAAGAGGGGATATCAATCTTCCTCTTTTTTTAAATTATTGAGTTAAATCAGTTGAAACGACAATTTCTCCCGAGATAATTTTTTCCTGATAGTCCTGAACGATACTAACAGTATTCCCTTCTAACTGCTCATTTTCTAAGGTCACCCTAACGCCCCCGTTTTCAAGCCCTAAAATGAGCTGATTTCCAAGCGTAAATTCTTGTGTTAACCACCCATTTAAAAGATTAGAAACTGCGACGTCAACATTTTTCAAAACGGATGTTAATACCACTGAGTTTCCATTTGAAAGACGACCTTCTTCTAATAAATCGATGACTGAATTTATCACCCATACAGGACGATGATTTTGTGTATACTGTTTCGCCACTTCAATGACATCATGTTGTAAAGAACCTACCCTCTCGAATACAATATCATGATGATCATCATACAAGCTTTTAACGACCTGCTTTAAATCAACTGTTGAAATTGATTTTAAAATATATTTTTCTGTTACTTCAATATCAGAACGAACGGCTTTAGCACCTGCTATAAATCCACAACCATATTTGTTCTCTACTGATGAATCATCTGCATAGCCTAAATAAGCAATCTTATTGGTATTCGTTTGTAAAGCAGCTATGACTCCTGCTAAAAAGGCTGCAGATTCTTCATGAAATTTAACTCCAAATACATTTGATGACTTCGTGTAATAGTCAAAGGTTAAAAAAACAATATCCGGATAATTATTGATGATGGTTTCAAGTTCTTTCTCATATGTTGAATTCGGTATTAAAATCAATTGCGCCCCACTTGCAATTAATTGATTCACCGTATTTAAATAACTATTTGCATTATTTTCTTTGGGTGTTTCCACTTCAAATTTAATTTCAGGATATTCCCTATTCAATTCCTTACTTATCTTTTGAAGTAATTCACGATTTAAATCTTGATGGGGATCATCTACTAAGCCAACTTTCAATTTCGTCGCCACTTCAACCACTTGGCGTGTCATAGGTTGTTGATCCTCTTGTTCTTCGCTAACCGTCTCAATTGAAATAGGCTGTAGTAATTTAATACTGCTCGTCTCCTCTTCACCTGTTTGAAATGTACCTAGACTCTGATTGAATGGTTGACATCCCGTACAAAGCAAAAGACTCATTGCAAAGGTTGCAATCGCCACTCGCTTTTGATTAAGCCCCATTTATAAAACCCCTTTCATCAGCACTCTTTTATTTTATCACATCTCTTATGTCTAATTAAATCATATTTTGTATCATATGCTTTCCCCTGACATAAAAATGTCAACTCGGCGCTTTTACGATGAAACTATTTCAAATTCGACATTAATTCTTGACACTGCCCCTCTGACATCAAGACCTCACGTGGCTTACTTCCTTCACTTGGACCAATTAATCCTGCCGATTCTAAATCATCCACAATTCTAGCTGCACGATTATATCCAATACGGAAACGTCTTTGTAAGAGCGAAGCTGAAACTTTTTTACTTTCAATAATATAAGATAACACTTCTCTCATCAGTGGATCTTCCATCGTATTGCTTTCACTTTGCCCTTGTTCTAAATTTTCTAAGAAATCTTGTTTAATCTCCTCATGTTGGACTTGATTCTTAATAAACTCTACAATTCGAACAACTTCTTCATCCGAAATAAACGCACCTTGCACACGCGTTGGATTTGAAGCTCCCATTGGTAAAAATAACATATCCCCTTTTCCGAGTAACTTCTCCGCTCCTGGCATATCAATAATCGTACGTGAATCGACAGCCGATGAAACACCGAACGCAATACGAGATGGGATATTCGCCTTAATAACTCCGGTAATGACATCTACTGATGGTCGTTGTGTTGCGATAATCAAATGAATTCCAGCAGCACGTGCCATTTGAGTTAATCGCATAATACACTCCTCTACTTCTTTTGACGCAACCATCATTAAATCCGCTAACTCGTCAATAATTACCACAACAAATGGTAAAACCGTCTTTTTAATTTCATTCGTCTCATTTTGATGACGAACATAATCATTATAACCTTCAATATTACGAGTTCCACTCTCACTGAACAATTCATAGCGATATTCCATTTCCGTCACCACTTTTTTTAACGCAAGAGACGCAAGGCGTGGATCCGTCACAACTGGTGCTAATAAATGTGGAACCCCATTGTAACCATTTAACTCTACCTTTTTCGGGTCAATCATTAACATCTTCACTTCATTCGGAGTCGCACGCATTAAGATACTACAAATAATTGTATTAATACAAACTGACTTTCCTGAACCTGTTGCGCCTGCTACAAGTAAGTGAGGCATTTTATTTAATGGTGAATACACTGTTTTTCCCGAGATATCTCGTCCGAGAACCATTAAAAGTTTTTCTGATTGCTGTTTTTGCGGAACTTCCTTTACAATCTCCTTAAATGTCACTAGCGTTTGTTTAGGATTTGGAACTTCAATCCCAATAGCAGACTTTCCTGGAATAGGAGCCTCGATTCGAATCCCTTTCGCCGCAAGTGCTAAGGCGATATCATCGGTTAAGCCAATAATTTTACTAACTTTTACACCGACATTTGGTAAAATTTCAAATCGTGTGACAGCAGGTCCGATATGAACTTCTTGAACTTTTGCCTTCACATCAAAATTCTTAAATGTGTCTTCAAGTTTTCTGGCTTGTGCTTTTGCACTAACCAGCATCCGTTGCGAATTATTAGTTTGTTGATAATCTACAAGCAAATCTAATGGAGGTAGGGTGTAATTCTCATCACTCATAAACGTTTCAATCGTTGAATGAGGTTCTACTTTTTCCTGTTTTATTTTTTCAGCAAAATCACTAATTTTAAACTCGAGTTCTTCCTCCCCTTCCTCTTGCAATTCAACCTCTTGATCAAACGTTGTAATGGTTACCTCATCATTCTCAAAATCAAAAATAGGAGTGGTTGTGTCGATCATCGCATTCAACTCTTCTGCCTCTTCTTCTATCTCTTCCTGATCGGATCTCTTTTTCACCTTAGGTTTAGTTGCTTTTTTTACTTTTTTCATTCTTTTTTCTCGATACTCAAGTCTAGATAGTTTGATTCCTTCATATACATCTTTAAATGTTAAATTAAAGACGAGTAATGTTCCATAACAAAGAATAACTAAAGATAAAATATATAATCCAATTGCTGTCATTAATGGAACGAAAATCCCATAAATTACAGATCCAATGAATCCGCCACCTACTGTAAAGGTCGTATTTAAGACATCATTATTCCAATAATAATTAACCATCCCGGAAAGCAACGGTGTATTGTGTGCATTAAATTCACGATAAACCGGGAGATGACTAAATGAAATAAAAGCAATAAACATTAAATAGTAACCAATTTGACGCGTCGTAAAAAACGTCGGAACTTTTCGACTAAAAATCATTTTACCACCATTGATAATCATCGCCAGAGCCACTACCCAAAAAAACTCACCAAAAACAAATAAGAAAATTCGCTTCAAAAAAGTTCCGATAATTCCAAGTTGACCTAGAGTTAAAATAGATAATAAGATTAAGCCAATTCCAATTAACTCAATATATAAATCCGTAACAAACGTTTGTTTTTTTTGTTTCACTTTCTTTTTTTGTGCCATAATAATCCCTCTATTACTTCATAATCGTACTTTACTTATTATCTCATAAAATCCCTAATTTTCCATTAATATCTGACGTTCTTTTTTTAGAAATCTTGAACTAAGTCAAAAACAGCTGCCGTTTGGCAGCTGTTCAATTGGATTATAAATTAAATTCTTCTACAATTGGAATAATAATGGGTTTACGTTTTGTCTTGTTAAACAATAACTTCCCAATTTTATCACGTAATTCTTGACGTAATCCTTGCCAGTTTACATATTGTTCTGTCACAAATTGACCAATAATATTTCGAACCAACTCATCAAGTGCCGCATATAACTCTTCATTACCTTTTTCGTAAACAAATCCTTTACTCACAATTTGTGGTCCTGCGACAATTTCTTTTGTATTTTTATTTAAATTAGCAATCACCACAATAATTCCATCATTGGCCATTAATTGACGATCACGTAAGACCACACTTCCGATATCACCCACGCCCAATCCATCAACTAATACTTGATCAATTTGAATATGTTCCGTATGATTAACTAATTCACCTTGTTGAAATTCAACCACATCACCATTATCTAACAAAATAACATTTTCTGTATTATATCCCATTTTCTCAGCAATTTTAGCATGAGCGACTAAATTACGATATTCTCCAATAACAGGCATAATGTATTGTGGTTTTAATAAGTTCATCATTAATTTCAAATCTTCACTACTTGCGTGAGAAGAAGGTAATAAATTTTTATTAATCGCAACCACACTTGCCCCTGTACGGTATAATAAATCTAGTGTGCGAGCTGCTTTAATTTCATTTCCTGGAATAGGAGCAGTTGCCACAATAACCGTATCACTTTTTTCAATATGAATTAAACGATCCTGATGTTTTGCCATGCGAATCAAGGCATTAAATGGTTCGTAGCGATTTCCAGTTGCTAAAACAACAAGATTAGACAGATTATTATCATTTTTTTCATCGATATACAGTAAATTCATGAGCGCAGATTTCGGAATTCGCAAATAACCAAGTTTAACCGAAATATCAACAATACGTTGCATCTTACGTCCAATAATGGCAATCTTACGTCCATTTTGAATCGCTAAATCAATCACTAATTGAATACGATGTAAATCCGATGAATAAAGCGAACAAATAATGCGCCCCTCAGCACGTGAAAAAGCTTCTTCTAATTCATAAGTTAAAGAACTGCCTGTACTTGTATGCCCTGATTTTTCGGCATTGATACTCTCCGATAATAAACAAAGAACACCTTCCTTTGAAATTTCAGAAATACGTGCATAATTAGTTTGATAACGCCCCTTAGCACTTTGATCGAATGTAAAATCAGACGTATATACAATCACTCCATCTGTTGTATGAATACAAATCGCAACAGAATCTGGAATGCTGTGAGTTGTTTTGAAGAATGTGACTTTTATATCTCCAAAAAATAGCTCGTTATTTTCTCGAATTTTATATAATTTATAGTTTTTAAAATCAAGTCCATTTTCACTAAGTGAATCTTCTACTAATGCCATCGTTAAGCGTGTCCCATAAATTGGAACATTAATCAAACTCAATAATTGAGGTAAGGCCCCGATGTGATCTTCATGCCCATGTGATAAGAAAATCCCTTGTACACGTGACACATTCTCTTTTAAATAAGTAAAATCTGGAATTACCGCATCAACACCCAGCAAATCTTCAGTTGGATATTTCAACCCTGCATCTAAAACAAATATTTTATCATTTACTTCTACCACATATAAATTTTTTCCGTTTTCATCTAATCCGCCTAATGCAAATACTTTGATTTTTTGTTCAACTACTGATGACACATTTTTATCGCTATCAAAACTGCTATCACTTGATAACAGGTTACATTTTTGACAACGATTCACCTCCTTTATATCTTGAATTAACGTTAAAGCATTTCGTTGTAACGGACGTTTTTTTGCTTTTAACTTTTAAATAAATGGTTTTAAATCACAATCCTGTCCTCTTCTCATGGGACTTCAAATGTACAATTCCTTCTAAAGTACGTTTACTTATTTTGAAGATGCTTAATGTTATTTTTGAATTACTTTCCTAAACGTCAATATCAATAGGTTTTGTTCTCAATCTTAAATTAGTTCTATTTCTTCGAACAATATCCTACCCTCAAAATTAAAATAAATAAAAATGATTCATAAAAATTAAAAAACATGGCATCCCATCAATAAACTTAAAATTTGAGAAAAAGACCTAATCCTTATTACTCTTTACATTCTTGTAAGATAATAAGTCTGTCAAATTCTCTCAATTATCATTTAAAAGAAACTGCGTAATCTCTATATTCATTATAGTACACAACGCAAGATAATGACAAGTATATCCTTCTTTTTTATTTAACATTCGCTTTTTTCCTCTTTAAAATACGAAAAAACGTCTGTCACACTTCAAACAGACGTTTTGATTCTTATTCATCTATCAAATCTTTGATTTCATTAAATAAATCTAATGCCTCAAACTGATCCATCTCTACAAGGGGTAAACGAAGTGATCCGACATCCATTCCCATTTGATTTAAAATCGCTTTGATTGGAATCGGATTCGTGGTACTAAACAATCCTTTATAAAGTGGCATTAATTTATTTTGTAAAGCTTCCGCCTCTTCTAATTTTCCTTCTTTAAATAATTTATAGATTTGATTCATTTGTAACCCTGCTACATGTGAAGCAACTGAAACAACCCCAGCTCCTCCAAGTTTTAATGCTTCTAAATAATTAGAATCGTCGCCACTATATAAGGCAAAATCGGAAGGCATTACTTCTTTAAGTTGTTTTAATAATGTTAAGTCACCGCTTGAATCTTTAATTCCGACAACATTTTTAAGTTGTGCTAACTCCAAAATGGTTTCTAAATCTAAACTAACCCCCGTACGCGATGGAATATTGTATAAAATAATAGGTAAATCTGTTGAATTTGCCACTTCTTTATAATGCGTTAATAAGCCAATTTTATTTGGTTTATTATAATATGGAGTAACCACCAAAACACCATCAGCACCAATTTCTTCTGCTAATTTAACATTATGAATCGTTGTTTTCGTATTATTAGTTCCAACACCACAAATAATAGGGACACTTCCGCCTGCAAAATCAACTGCTGTTTCCCAAATACGCAAACGTTCAATTGCTGTTAATGTTGGGGCTTCCCCTGTTGTCCCTGTAATGACTAGACTGGTTGATCCGTGTTTTAATAAATGAATAATCAGTTTTCTTAAGCTACCAACATTGAGCTGATTATATTCATCAAAAGGTGTAACCATTGCCGTAATAACCGGACCAAAACTATTCATTCTTCTCACATCCTTCTCATTAAGTTAAGTTACAGTGCAAGAAATTAAGAGTATCCTCAAGTTTCATTGCACTCACATAGTATGTTTCTTCTTTAGGCGAACGTTGTTGATTAATCAAACTGACTCGCACATAATTTTCCTCTTTTTGATAACTAATTTTATTTTCTGTTAAGTAGTCTTCTACGACTTTCTCATCTTGACTGGAAGCATACCAATAAAGTCCGTGTTTAGTAAGTGGCTGACAATTAATAGGAGTGGTCACCCCTACTAATTCATAGCGAGTATAACCCGTTTTATAAGCTAGACTAATACTACTAATTTCCTCTTCTACGACATAAGTTCCAATATGATCGGCTGTTGTTGATCGAAGTCGAAGTTTAACATGATTTTGTTTAGCAAGTTCAACTGCCTTTAAATGAATAACCTTAGCACCTCTAGCCGCTAATGCAATTAAGTTATCATAACTTATTTTCTCTAATACCCTTGCATTTTTAACTAATTTTGGATCAGCAGTCATAACACCTTCAACATCTGAATAAATATCAACATAAACGGCATGGAGGGCTGCTCCGAGTGCAACGGCTGACGTATCACTTCCACCTCGACCAAGCGTTGTGATTTCATTTTCTGATGTGGTTCCGACAAATCCTGGTACAACCACTACTTGATACTCTTTTAATTGACTTAACAAATAATCCGTTTCAACCTTTTCAATATTTGCATTACTAAAATTTCGGTCTGTTTTAATTCCAACCTCATTTGGTGCTAAGGCACAAGCCTTCAAGCCTTCTTGTTGTAAAAAATCAGACATCACAATACTTGAAATTACTTCACCACAAGAGATAAGACGATCACTTTCCTTTTTACTTAGATGATAAGCAACGAGTGATTTTAACGTATCTGTCGCGTAGGGGGCTCCAACTCGCCCCATAGCTGACACGACAACAACTACTCTATATCCAGCATTTACTTCCCGTCTAATATGTTTAAATGCCTCATATCTTGTTTTTTCATCACAAACTGAAGTTCCACCAAACTTTAAAACCACGATATCCATTTCAATCACCTAACAATCCATGACGATGCATATAATAAGCAATTTGAACACTATTTAGAGCTGCTCCTTTTAGAATGTTATCCGCAACAATCCAAAGATGAATCACATCGTCTTCAAATAAATCCTTCCGTATTCTTCCTACATAAACATCATCGTGATGCGCTAAATAATAAGCCATCGGATATTTTTGAGATTCAATCTCATCATAAAGGACGACATCCGATGAGTTTTTGAATAAATCCATAATTTCTTGGCGATTTTGAACGGGACCTTTTAGCTTCACAGTCGCACAAACACTATGTCCATATCGCACGGGAACCCTAGCACACGTTGCATTGACCTTAAGACTTGAATCGCTTAAAATTTTTCGTGTTTCATTAATCATCTTAATTTCTTCTTTGGTGTATCCATTCTCCATAAACACATCAATCTGGGGAATAACATTGTGTGCCATTTGATAATGAACTTTATCTGATCGGGTCGGTAAAATTTGTGGAACATAATCATCTTGTTCCAACTCTTGATTATATTCATATAACGCTTTGGCTCCCGCACCTGAAATCGCCTGATAAGTTGCTACATTGACCGATTCAATGCCGTAAACATCCATTAAAGGTTTTAAAGCAACCACTAATTGAATCGTTGAACAATTTGGATTAGCAATTAACTTCATTTCATGAGTTAAAACGTCTGCATTTACCTCGGGAACCACGAGTGGAATATCTTGATGCATTCTAAATGCACTTGTATTATCAATGACGACAGCACCTTTAGAAACCGCAATCGGTGCAAATTTTTCTGACACACTTCCTCCAGCACTAAAAAAAGCAAGATCGATTCCATCGAAAGAATTTTCCGTCAATTCTTCAATGATGAGGGGTTGCCCTTTAAATACCATGCTTTTCCCAGCCGAACGGCTTGATGCCAATAACTTTAATGAAGTCACCGGAATAGGATAACGTTCTAATGTTTCAACCATACTTTTTCCAACTTCACCACTTGCCCCTACAATCGCAACCGAATATCCGTATCGGTTCATTCTTTATCTCCCCTTTTTATCAGCAGTCGCAATATAATTGGTTAAAAAGCGGAAAAGATAATAAGCTGCTGTTTTAGGAGCAACAATACTTGGAAGCGATCCAGCCAATTCTGCCTGTATTCCGATTTGTTTTGCATAATCAAAGTCGACTCCACCTGGTTTACTACTTACATCAATAATATAGCAATCTTTTGGAACATAATTTAAAGCTTCTTCATCTAACACCATAGCTGGAACAGTATTTACAATCACATCATAATGTTGCAAATCTTCAACCATTAAATCAATATGAATAGGCGTTAATCCCATTTCAAACAATCTCGCCTCGTCTTTTTTCTTTCTAAAGGTCACGGTGACATGCGCACCTAACGCTTTCAAATCTCTGGCAATGGTTTGACCTGTTCTACCTGCCACACTAATATTTCAGCTTGATGAATCGTTATTTCTGTGTTTTTAATAATATTAAAAATAACGCCTTCTGCTGTTGGAATAGAATTATAAATAGCCACTTCATCATAGTCAAAAATTACTTCACATTTTCTAGGGACAACTTGAAGCAATTCAACTAATTTCGGGTATTTAATTGGGGTTAAAATGGTACAATCTTCGGGTAAACTCAAGAGCACTTCTTCACTTAATCGCAAATTGGTATTTGCAATTTTCCCACTTGCACTAATTCCTCCAAACGGCAAAATAAAATAACGAGTTTGCTTTAAAATATTAAAATCAAAACTCAATGATTCCGGATGATACTCAACTAAATCAAGTCCACTTTCTCGAATAAAACCAGTTAAGTAATTCATTCGCTTATCATTATTAATAATTAAAATCATTATCTATCACCTACCTCAAGTTTTCTTACGTTGTATTTTATGACTTTTAACCCCTAGTGGTGACAGTAATCGAGGTTCTTCTCTACTTATTGCTTTCAAAGAAAAAGAGCCTAATTTTAAAAATTAGACTCTTTTTTTCACCTTTTATTTTGTACATTCTGGACGAGTTCCCGCTACCATTTCATCAACTGTTTTAAATTGATACCCTTTTTCTTTTAACTGATTAATCATTGGCTCTAAAGCAATGACCGTTTCAGGTTTAGGATGCATTAAGATTAAGGTCCCAGGTTCAACCTTACTCATCACACGATTAATCATTTGATCAGCACTTCCTCCCATCCAATCAATGGTATCTGCTGTCCAAAGAATAGTATACATCGATTGATCCGCTGCAGCCTTTAGGGTTCGATCATTAAACTCACCACCAGGAGGGGCAAAATAAACAATTGGTTCATTGATAATTGATGATAACACGTCATTCGTTTTCGTGATTTCTTCTACATATTGCTCATATGTATATCCTCCCCATTTTGAGGGATGAGAATACGAATGATTTCCAATTAAATGTCCATCTGTATATAATTTAGAAACCTGATTTTTATGTTTTTCAGCATAACGACCTTCAACAAAGAAGTTTGCTTTTACCCCTAGTCGATCCAAAATCGTAATCATTTTATCTAGTTCCTCTTCACCCCAAGCTACATTTATTAATAAAGAAACATAATTTCCTTCTTCATTTCCTTTGTAAATGGGTTCATTTCTAAAATCTTCTGGACTATTTTGATAAGGGATACTTTTACACATTAGTAAAGATTCATCAAAACTTCCATTTAATAACATATTATTATAAGATAATTCATAATCTATCTCTGCTCCCATCAATCCCGGAACAAATTTAAACACAGAATCTTTTCGTGGTTCAACCGGATCTTGACGGTGATTTTGCATGTAATCCATCAATTGAATGGAAATTTCATCATTCATATTGGCAACGGGGGATGATTTTTGAAAAAAATTCAAACTAATCACAATGCTAACATACCCTACGATGGCGAGTAAGGTTACGATATTTTGTTTCATTTTCTGACACCTCTAATTTTATGACAAGTATTTAACATAAATCTTTTACATTTTACCCAAAATAAAGTTAACCTATACTCAAATTATTTTTTCACATTCTTAAAAATACCTTAAAAAATAAAAAAAGTCCTATTGTATCCCCTACAATAGGACTTTTTGATTAAGCTTGCTCTGCCGCTTGTTCTTTCATTGCTTCTTTACGTGATAAGTTAACACGACCACGCTCATCCACTTCTGTTACTTTAACTAAGATTTCATCACCAATAGCTACAACATCTTCTGTTTTAGCAACACGTTCTTCAGCCAATTGAGAGATATGAACTAATCCATCTTGTCCTGGGAAAATTTCAACAAAGGCACCGAATTTTTCGATTCGTACCACCTTACCTAAATAAATTTTACCGACTTCAACTTCACGAACAATATCTTCAATCATTGCAACGGCTTGATTAATGTTTTGTGAGTTGTCATGTAAGATGTAAACTGTTCCATCTTGCTCAATATCAATTTTAACACCTGTTTTATCAATAATTTCATTGATTTGTTTTCCACCAGGGCCGATGACATCGCGGATTTTATCAACTTTAATTGTAATGACTTTAATTTTTGGTGCAAATGCAGATAGTTCTTCACGCGTTTCAGAAATAGTCCCTAACATATGGTTAAGAATTTGCATACGTCCAACTTTTGCCTGTTGTAAGGCTTCTTCTAAAATTTGACGATTTAACCCTTCAATTTTAATATCCATTTGAAGAGCTGTTACCCCTTTAGCTGTTCCAGCCACTTTAAAGTCCATATCTCCTAAATGATCTTCCATTCCTTGAATATCAGTTAAAACGGTGTAATTTTCACCTTTTTTAACTAATCCCATCGCAATCCCAGCAACTGGTGCTTTAATCGGAACTCCAGCTGCCATTAAGGCCATTGTGGAAGCACAAATTGAAGCTTGTGATGTCGATCCATTTGATTCTAAGACTTCTGATACTAAACGAACTGTATATGGGAAGTCTTTTTCAGAAGGCATGACTTGTTTTAATGCGCGCTCTCCTAATGCACCATGTCCAATCTCTCGACGACCTGGTGCCCCGTAACGCCCTGTCTCTCCTACAGAGAATGGAGGGAAATTATAATGGTGCATAAAACGTTTTGTTTCTTCTACTTCTAATCCATCTAACATTTGATGCTCATTTAAGGCACCTAATGTACAAACTGATAAAGCTTGCGTTTGTCCACGTGTAAACAACGCTGATCCATGTGTACGTGGTAATAAATCAACACGTGAAGATAATGGACGAATTTCATCAATCTTACGACCATCTGGACGTACTTTTTCATCAGTAATTAAGCGACGGACTTCTTCTTTTACAATTTTATTTAAAACTTCTTTTACTTGCTTTAATTCTTTGTCACTTGCTTCTTCTGATTCGAATACGTCTAAAACACGTGCATTAACGGCGTCAATTGCTTCTTGGCGCGCATGTTTTTCAACGACTTGAATCGCGGCTAGCATGTCTGCTTCTGCCATTTCACGAACACGTGCATTAATCGTCGCATCCACTTCATATAGGTTTAAATCCATTTTCGGTTGTCCAATTTCAGCCACAATTTGCTCTTGGAAAGCAACAATTTGTTTAATCATCTCATGACCAAACATAATCGCCTCTAACATATCTTCTTCTGGAACTTCTTTTGCTCCAGCTTCAACCATGTTGATCGCATCTTTTGTTCCAGCAACCGTTAAATCAATATCTGACTTCTCTAATTCCTCTACGGTTGGATTAATAATAAATTTTCCATCTACGCGACCTACAACAACTCCCGCAATCGGTCCTTCAAATGGAATATCTGAAATTGATAAAGACAATGATGATCCAATCATCGCTGCAATGGCAGGCGAATTATCGTGATCAACACTCATTACATAGTTAATCACTTGGACATCGTTACGGAATCCATCTGGGAATAAAGGACGAATTGGACGGTCAATTAAACGTCCTGATAAAACAGCATGCTCACTTGGGCGTCCTTCACGTTTAATAAATCCACCTGGTACTTTTCCAACAGCATAAAGGCGCTCTTCATATCCAATTGTTAATGGGAAAAAATCTATATCTTTAGGTTCTTTTGAAGCAACACAAGTTGATAAGACAACTGTGTCACCATAGCGTACTAAAACCGAAGCATTCGCTTGCTTTGCCAATTCCCCAATTTCAAATGAAAGGGGACGACCAGCCAGTTCAAACGAATAAACGTGTTTCTCTGACATATTATATTACTCCTTCATATTCTACATTTATATTTATTCTTTTCTATCATACCATAAGCAAATAATTTTACGAAATAATTTTTTTCATAATCATCCCTAATTTGCCAAGTTCGTCTTTTTTTTGTTTTAAAAGTGTTTTATTCTGCCTTTTTACTTCAATCTAGACAATTTTATTATTCTCAACTGCTTATTAAATTATCACGAGTTATGACATACGGTGATCATAAAAAAAAGAACCTTCTACCGAAGGTTCCTCTTTTATTATCGACGTAATCCTAAACGCTCGATTAATGAAGCGTAACGGTTGATGTCTTTGTTACGTAAGTAAGTTAATAAGTTACGACGTTTACCAACCATACGTAATAATCCACGACGTGAATGGTGGTCATGTTTGTGCTCTTTTAAGTGTCCGTTTAAACGGTTGATTTCAGCCGTTAAAACTGCGATTTGTACTTCTGGAGAACCTGTATCTCCTTCGTGTACTGCATAAGCTTTGATGATTTCTTGTTTTTCTGTTTTAGAAATAGCCATTACTATTACCTCCTAATATTTTTTCATACGCCTTATACCAAGCAAATCGCTGGAGGAGCTAAAAGCATAGAATAAGGACTTTTTTATTGTATCATAATTTTAAATTAATTCAAGTCCTATTTGAAATATCCTCTGACCGTTTTACGATCATGATTTAACTGTGTCATCAAGGCTTCAATGGAAGAAAAACGTTCTTCATCACGAAGACGATGATAAAATTCAACCTTCATTTCTTGACCATAAATATCTTGATTAAAATCTAAAATATGAACTTCAACCGACACATTATCGATAAAATTAAACGTTGGATTATGGCCGATATTACACATTCCAGCATAAGATTGCCCCTTCACCCAAACTCTAACGGCATAAACTCCATTTTTAGGAATAATATAGGCTTCAGTCGTTGCGACATTTGCAGTTGGGAAACCAATTTGTCTTCCCTTTTGTTGTCCACTAATCACTGTTCCACAAAGCGTATACGGTCTTCCAAGCATTTCATTTGCTTTTTCAATATTTCCAACAGCTAAGTAAGACTTGATTTCAGTTGCTCCGATTTTTTCTCCTTCAATTTCTTTTTTATCCGTTACATTTAAGCTGAATTTTTCTGGGTATTGTCGAAGTAACTCCACTGAACCTTCTCCCTTCTTTCCAAATCGAAAATCAAAGCCGGTCGAAACGTGCTCTACCTTCGTCTTAACTAAATAACGTTCAATAAAATCTATCGCTCTAAGTGATGCCAACTCTTCATTAAAAGTTAAAATCATTAAATAATCAACTCCAAGTTCCGTTAATAAACGAACTTTTTCAGTTGGTGGGGTTATCAAGTGTTCAGAACTTAATTTTTTCAAGATCACATTTGGATTAGGTGAAAAGGTCATCACAGCACTTTTTAATCCATTTTTTTTAGCATATTCAATCGCTTCTTTAATCACTAGTTGATGCCCAATATGTAAACCATCAAAATACCCTAAGGCTACACTTAATCCCTCTTCTGAATTAAAGGATGTTTGATTTAAATTCAAAACTTTCATTTTACTCACTTCCTAAAAGAATCCCCTTACGGATTTCATGACTGGTTTCGACTCGTGCTTCTCATACACGGCTAAACATTGCCCAGATTGACTAAAAATTGCAAATTGAGGAGTTTCTATATTTCCAACTTGTTCAGGATGTAATTGAACTCCATTTCGAACTAACTTTTCAACCCAGTGATCAACCGTTACCTTTGGAAAATCTTCAAAAGCTTGTTCAATCGTTAATAAACTTAAGGACTGATGCTCAACCTTTTCTTTTAATTGATCGATCGATAAACAATCTGAAATTTTAAAAACACCAGATGCAATACGTCGAAGGTGTGACATATGAGCTGGATATCCTAGCTTTTCACCAATCGTTACGGCTACTGTTCGAACGAATAACCCTTTACTTCCTTTGACACGGAAACTAAATTTCACACAACCCGTTTGCTCATCTTGAATAACCTCTCCAAGTAATTCTAATTCATAAATCGTCACTTCACGACGAGGTCGTTCAACCGTTTGCCCTGCTCTTGCATATTCATATAGTTTTTTTCCATTGACCTTAACCGCTGAATACATAGGAGGAACTTGAATACTCGTTCCTAACATTGATTTTAATACCGCTTTAACTTCTTCTTTTGTAATCTGACGATGAATGGGTTTCGACTCAACGACTTCCCCATCTGCATCTTCGGTCGTCGTTGAAAAACCAATCGTCACCTCACCCAAATATTCTTTTTCATTTGCCGTTAAAAATTGCGAAATTTTAGTTGCACGACCGATGCAAAGTGGTAAAACCCCGGTTACACTTGGGTCAAGTGTTCCTGTATGCCCTACTTTTTTTGTCTTTAGCACTTTACGGACAATATTAACACAATCATGTGATGTCATTCCTGCTGGTTTATCTAATAACAATACGCCATCCATGCCTTCACCTCATTATTTCCTTTAAATCGATAATAAAAACTGCTCAAAAACTTCATTTGCCATCAATAAGCCACTTGGAGTTAGCCGGACATTTAATTCTTTTTGTTCTAAATATCCCTTTTGAATTAATTCTTCAAACGCTTTTCCATAAATCTCATCGATATTCACATCGTATTTATCACTAATCGCCTTTAAATTAACACCCTTTAATAATCTTAAACCGAGAAACATTTCTTCTTCAATCATTTCCTCTTTCGTTAACGCATGTGATTCTATCATTGGGAGCTTCCCATCTTTTAATAGCTCAATATACGTATTGATAGAACGAGTATTTTGATAACGCTGCCCCTTAACATAACCATGCGCGCCAAGTCCTACACCAATATACGTCTCATTTTTCCAGTACCACTGATTATGTAAACTTGGTTTAGATTTTGCAAAATTGCTAATTTCATAATGCTCATATCCCGCTTCTGTTAACGTCTCAATCGTCACTTCATACATCTTGGCTTCTATTTCATTATCTGTTAGCTCAATTTGATCTCTCATATAAGCTAAGTATAATTGAGTATGTTCTTCTACGATTAAGGAATAAGCTGAGATATGCTCCACCTCTAGTGAAATAACCTGTCTTAAATCATCTCTTAACTCATCAAGTGTTTGTCCTGGAATGGCATAAATCAAATCTAAATTAATATTTTTAATTCCACATTGTTTTAAGTTAGCAACCGCTTGAATAACCTCTTGAGCCTGATGTTTTCTTCCAATTCGCTTTAATAAAGATTCATGAAAAGTTTGAACGCCCAAACTAAATCGATTCACACCTTGAGCTTTTAAATATTGAATTTTATCACGTGTTAAATTTTCAGGATTTGCTTCAATACTAAACTCTTGAATCTGATTCATCTGGATCTGTTCCGTTAAAAAATCAAAAACTGGTTGAATTTGCTCCACACTTAAAGCCGTCGGTGTTCCTCCCCCAATATAAATACTTTGGAGGTTTGAAAACCCAACGTTCTGTTGATACAGTTTCAATTCTTGAATCAATGCTTCGATATATTCAGCATGTCGTTGTCCTTTTGTTAAAAGCTTTGGAAAATCACAATATGTACAGATATGATCACAAAATGGGATATGTATATATAATCCTTTTGGCATACCGTTCACCATTATAAACGGTCTAACACGTTTAAATGAAGACGTTTAGCCATCTCACGTGCCATGATCATATATTCATCATTTAAAAATTTAGGATTATGACAATCAGAGTTAACGATCACCTTTGTCTCTTTAAATTCTGTTGCAATTAACGACCAGAACTTTTCAGATGGATAAGGATAACGAACCCCATCTTCATATCGTTTTTTCCCGCGTCTAAAACCATTTGCATTTAATTCTAAAATGACATCATATTGATTGGCAGCTTTTGCAATTTGACGAGTTGCTCTAATGCACGCCTCATCCCATTTAGGGTAAAGTGTCATAAAAACATCTGGGTGAGCTAGAATTTTAAATAAGCCAGTTGACATCGCTTCAACAATTTTAGCCGCATATAATTCAAGTTGCTCTGGTCTTGTAAAATGAAACGCATCTTGATATTTTCCATCTAAATAAATATAATGTTGAGCTAATACTAGATAATCCGTCTTTGCAGCTAAACTCGCAATATAATCATGAGTATGAGGGAAATATTCACATTCGAATGCCTTCAGCAAATGAATTTGTGGATATTTCTTCTGAGCCTCTTCAATATCATTTAAATAAATGTCTAAATCTTCAAACTCCATACGACGTCCCATTTCAGGGAAGTTTTCATAAGGAACATGACAACTCATTCCAAGTTCTGTATAGTTTTGATTTACCGCTTCTAAAACATAGTCTTCAACTGTTCCTTTAGCATGTTTACAACGGTCATGATGTGTATGATAATTAGTTAACATCTTCTCACCTTCTTATGTAGTCTCTATTAAACAGTTTATCCTAAGTTTGTCATAGTATAAACTAAGTTGCTTTTTATTATGGAAAAAGAGAGGTTTCCCCCTCTCTTAATCTTCATCCATTGATAAAACAGCCATGAATGCCTCTTGTGGAACCTCAACTGATCCAACTGACTTCATACGTTTTTTACCTTCTTTTTGTTTTTCAAGTAATTTACGTTTACGTGAAATATCTCCACCATAACATTTAGCTAAGACATTTTTACGTAAGGCTTTAATCGTTGAACGTGCAATGATTTTCCCACCAATTGCGGCTTGAATTGGAACCTCAAACTGTTGTCTTGGAATAATTTCTTTTAATTTTTCAGTGATGACTTTACCACGACTATAAGCAAAATCTTTATGAACAATTAAACTTAAGGCATCGACGATTTCACCATTTAATAAAATATCCATTTTCACCAGTTTTGACGCTTGGTAACCAATTAATTCATAATCAAATGATGCGTATCCTTTTGTCGATGATTTTAATTGATCAAAGAAATCATAAACGATTTCTCCTAATGGAATCTCATAGTTAACATGAACACGAGTTTCATCTAAATACTGCATATCGATAAAGTTACCACGTTTTTTCTGACATAACTCCATGATGGCTCCCACATAATCATTTGGTGTCATAATGGAAGCTTTAACGTAAGGTTCTTCAATTGACTTAATCGTTTGTGGTTCTGGCATTTGCGATGGGTTATCGACAATTAACTTTGTTCCATCTGTTAAATAAACATGATAAATTACCGATGGTGCTGTGGCAATTAAATCAATATTAAACTCGCGTTCAATACGTTCTTGAATAACGTCCATATGTAATAATCCTAAGAATCCTGTACGGAATCCAAATCCTAAGGCTTGTGATGTTTCAGGCTCAAACTGTAAAGATGAGTCATTTAACACTAATTTTTCTAATGCATCACGTAAATCATTGTAACGTGCTGCATCAATTGGATAAAGCCCACAGAATACCATTGGATTTAATTTACGATATCCTGGTAATGGTTCTTCAGCTGGATTGTCAACACATGTAATCGTATCCCCGACGCGAACATTTTTAACATCCTTAATCGAAGCTGTTACAAATCCTACATCTCCAACAGTCAAACAATCTACGATTTTCTCATGTGGCGTGTGTACTCCAACTTCAACGACTTCGTACTCAGCACCTGTTGCCATCATACGAATCACTTGCCCTTTTTTCATCGTTCCATTTACAACACGAATAGAAGCAATAATTCCACGATATTGATCATACACTGAGTCAAAGATTAACGCTTGTAATGGCGCTTCAGGGTCTCCCGTTGGGGCTGGGACTTTTTCAACCACTTGCTCTAAAATCTCTTCAATTCCAATTCCTGCTTTAGCTGATGCTAAAACCGCATCATCTGCCGGTAATCCAATGATATCTTCAACCTCTTGCTTCACGCGATCTGGATCAGCACTTGGTAAATCAATTTTGTTAATTAACGGTAAAATTTCTAAATCATTATCTAAGGCTAAATAAACATTCGCAAGTGTTTGAGCCTCAATTCCCTGTGCAGCATCAACGACTAATACTGCCCCTTCACATGCTGCTAACGAGCGTGATACCTCATAAGTGAAGTCAACATGACCTGGGGTATCGATTAAATGTAAAATGTACTCTTCTCCATCTTTAGCTTTATATGTCAACTGCACGGCATTTAATTTAATGGTAATTCCGCGCTCACGTTCTAAATCCATTGAGTCTAACAGCTGATTTTTCATCTCACGTTTTTCCAACGCATTCGTTCGCTCCAAAATACGATCCGAAAGGGTTGTTTTTCCATGATCGATGTGGGCTATAATTGAAAAGTTGCGAATTCTTTTTTGGCGTTCTTTGATTTGTTCAATGTTCATCGCACTCACCAAGCTCACTCCATTCCGAAATAATTAAATATCCACTTTATTTTACTGTAAAAAAACCTAACTCACAAGCAAAAAATAATCATTCACTTCTTTTTCGGCTATTTTCGCATCTTTTACGACATCACTTTCTTTCATTCATCACTTAATATCCTTTACATTATGACAACTCCTATGCCTAAAAAATTAAAAACCATGGCTTTTTTCTCCTTGAGAATGAAGTCATGGTTTTCATCTATTATTCAGTGATTAATTGATCACAGGCTTTTACAATCATTCGTAAAACTTCCCTGACTGTGGTTTTTAATAAATCCGCAGCATCTTGTCCAAATTGCGACACATTATTATGTGCTACACCTCCGCTTGAAACTGGTGTTGACTTTGGAACCACGCCTTCAGAAATCATCTCACTATAAGAAGTGATGATTTCCTCACCTTGTGATAATTTCTGCTCATACTCTTTGATTTGTTGCGTGAGATTAGAGCTTGCCGCGACATGAGGTGTCGTTTCTGAATGGGAGCTAGAACCATAAATAGTTCCTAATAAAAAGCAAACGACGAAAAAAATAAGAGCTATTCCTTTTTTCATCCCCATCTCTCCTTCAATTAATGAGTTGTAATATACTGTGTCATCACCTTCGCGATGGCTTCGGCAGTATTACATAATTCTTCGTACGTATTATCAACTCCACCGACTTCCATTAAGAGGAGTGTCGTGGCAAAGTCTTGATTATAAATCCCATTCGTATATTCTCCACCTTTTTCAATAATTCCTTTTGAAAGACCGGGATAATACATATTAAACAAATTATTAATTTCATTGGCAAAGGCTAAATTTTCTTTATAACGTTGATGATCTTGTCCTACAACCAATAACAACTTAGCATAGGATTTTCCGTCAATTGTGGTGGTCGTTCGATTATAGTTTAACGAATCACGATGGATATCAATAAAATATTTGAGAGTGTTATACTCTGTTGCCGTCGACTCTAAATACATGCGGGAAGCTTTATAGGATTGCCAATATTCCCAATCATTCGCAACTAATACTTCAGAGATATCTCTTGTTTCAACAAGTGTTTTAACTCCTAAATTAGAAAATTCATTCGCTACAAGGTTTGACATGTCGCCAACAAAAACTTTACGCCCAAGCATGGCATTGACTTGATCAGATTCATACGTTTCAGAATCATGCGTATTAAAAAGATAAACCAATGGTTCTGTTGAATTCACCGCTTCTGGCCGTGGTTCTAATTTTAACTCTTCACTGACATAGGTATATTTATAATCATTGGATGTATTCGGTGTAGCAGCGGCCACACTACTTTGTTTTGAATCCATTTGAATAAAGGCAAACCCATCATTTAAAAAGGAATACAACTGATTCAAATCAAGGTTTGTCATGACTTCTGCAAAATACTTTTGTAAATTAGTCATCAGTTCGATAAAATCCGCTGGATTAGCAAAATCAAAAATACTCGATAAAACAACCTCTTGATTGACATGCTTTTCATAGGCTTCTTTTTGATTGACATAAAATAATTGAAAAAATTGCGTTGAGTATAGCGTCACAACAAAGAATCCTACCACTAAATAGGGAACTCCCTTTGTTAGTTGTTTACTTAATTTATTTCTTTTAGAGCGCAAACGACGTTTTCGTTTCAAAATTCTCCCCCCCAGACCGTTTCCTCTAAGTTAAATTCCTTTTTTCATTTATACTTTATTATACCGAATGAGGGTTGTTATTAATTGTTGTTTTATGGTAATCACTTAACTAAATTGTACATTTTGATGTAAAGCACGGTTAATCCCATTTGAAATCAAGGTTGCCAAATCTTCCATTGCCGTGTCTATTTCTTTTGGTGTGACAATTAAGTTAAATCCATTTGGAGTTAAGACTTCACTAATGAGTTGGCGTTTATCTTCCTCAGCAAGGAGTCCCACCTGCCCCATGAATTGTTGACGTAACTCATCCGACGGTAGATCATCCTCACTATATTGTTGACGAACCATTGAAAAAGGCACTAATTTTTTATACGAACGCTTTTCTTCTTTTAATGATTTTCCAATATGTTTTAATAACAAGTCAATGGTGTCCGACGTAATTGAGACGGCATCTACAACCGTTGGAACACCGATGGAAAAAACAGGAATACCAAGCGATTCCTCATCAACGGCTTTACGTTTATTTCCAACCCCACTTCCTGGCGCAATTCCAGTGTCAGTCATTTGAATCATTTTGTTAACACGAGTTATCGAACGCGAAGCAAGCGCATCAACCATGACTAAAAAATCAGGTTTAATTTTTTTGACCAACGACTCAATCACATCAAATGTTTCAATCCCTGTCATCCCCATTACACCGGGTGCTAAAGCACTCACTTCACGATAACTACGATCGACTTCGTCTGGTCTTAGTTCATAAAGATGACGTGTCACAATCACTTCGTCAACCACCATCGGACCTAAAGCATCTGGCGTCACGTGGTCATTTCCAAGTCCGATGACTAAACAAGTATGTTCATCCGTAATATTTCGATGATCTAATAATTTTTTAAATTGTTGCGCAAAGACTTCCATAGCAACGGTCAGCTGATCGTGATCATGAGATAAAATAGATGACGTATCGAGTGTCATATAGCGCCCCGCCTTTTTCCCCACGCTTTCTTCAGCTTCTTTTTCAACATCAATGCAAGTCACTTTTAAGCCTTTAATATTATCCTCTTGATAATGGACACCTTTTTGTTGATCTTCATCGACTTGTCCCACCATTTGTTCAACAGCTTCAAGTGCTAAGTCAGATCGGCATTGCCATTTTTTTTGTTCTTGTTCATTCATTTTTATCACCTCACCTTATAGTGTGACCGAATCGTCTCAGTTCATGAAACGACTTCACTATTTTTAGCAAAAAAAAAGAAAATCAATGATGATTTTCTCTTATTCCTTTTGAGCAACGATTTTTGATTTTAATTTGGATGATTTTAAGTGACAAAAATCAAATTCAATCATCAATATAGCAATCAAACAAATCAAACCGCCAAAAACTAATCGATTTGTAATGGGGTCATGTAAAATCATGACGGATAAAATAGCTCCAAACAACGCTTCTGTTGATAAAATCAATCCAGCTTTAGCCTCGGATGTATAGCGTTGAGCGATGGTTTGTAACAAATAAGCTAACAGTGTACTAAAGATTCCGAGATACATAATCGCTAGCCCACTTGAGAAACTAAGCGCAACCCATGGTTCGCTAATTAAAGACCAGATTAGTGAAACCATCGCCACCGTGACCATTTGAATAATCGTGAAACAATAACTATTGCATCGATTAATATATAATCCTGTGATGATAATTTGTAAAGCAAAACCAATGGCACAAATGAGCGTCAGCAAGTCACCAATACTCACCGAAAAATCACGCTCTAATGACAGAATACTAATTCCTAAGATCATCACTAGCATTCCAATCCATTGCGAACCTTTCATTTTGTTTTTGAAAAACAAGACGCCAAATAAAGGTACTAGTAACACATACGATGATGTAATAAAGGCATTTTTAGATGCCGTTGTGTATTGCATTCCAATGGTTTGAAAAGTAAATCCTATAAACAAACAAATTCCAGCCAACACACCGGCTACCACGTCTATCCGCTTTAGATCCAAGAGCTGCTTTCTAAATACAATCGCCAATACTCCCCCTGCAATCAAAAAACGCAACGTGATTAATTGGCCGGCCCCCACCCCCTCTTGCACCGCTAACCCTACTGCTGGAAATCCGCCTCCCCAAATAATCGCAACTAATAACAATAATCCGTCTGCTATTTTCGAATTCATCCCAATCCCCCTAATCCCTTTTATACCATTCTATGTTTTTAGTAAAAAAAGCATGTCCACAAGAACATGCTTTTGATCATTATTTAATTTCTTTTAATACTTGACATAAGAAGTCATAAACGCGTTCAGTAGATGAAATAGATAACGATTCTTTTGGCGTATGCGCTCCTGTAATATCAGGTCCAATTGAAATCATATCTATTTTCCCTAATTTTTGTGATAAGAAGCCACACTCAAGACCTGCATGAATCGCTGAAACTTCTAATTCTTTTCCTGCCGTACGCTCATAAACCTCTTTCATAATATCACGAATTTTTGAATCTGTTTCAAATTCCCACTCTGGATAATCTGCAATTAACTCCATCTTAGCTCCAGTTAAATCAGCAATCGCTTGAATACGATGATTGATTTCACGTTTTAATGATCCAACTGAGCTACGAACCGCACTATTAAACTCAATTTCTGATTCAGTCATTTCAACGACACCAATGTTACTTGAACTTTCAACAAGTCCTGCTACATTTGCACTCATCGTTTGAGGTCCATAAGGGATTAATTGTAAAATATGAGTGACTTTTTGTAACGTTTCTGCTGTCCAAACCTTAAGTTCAGTTGCAACTGGTGCTAATTTTAAAGTAATGTCTTGATCCGCCGTTTCAAATTCAGCACGAATCATGATTTCAAAATCTTTTACTTTTTCTTCAAGTGTTGATACTTTGTCTTTTGATAATGTTAAGACCATTTTGGCACGTTTTGAAATGGCATTCATTTTTTCTCCACCTGCAACATGTGCAACTGAAACTTGAAGATCTTGCACATAATGGAAAAAGCGTCCCATTAATTTATTGGCATTGGCACGACACTTATTAATTTCAATTCCTGAGTGCCCACCTTTTAAGCCACTAATCACAACTTCATATGAAACAAGTGAATTATCACTTAACGTCATCCATTCAAGCGGTAGCTTTAATGAGTTACGTACACCTCCAGCACATGAAGCTAACGCTACTCCTTCTTCTTCTGAATCAATATTAATTAAGATATCACCTTGTACATGAGCAGGATCCAATGCCATGACTCCATCCATTCCTGTCTCTTCTTCCGTTGTCACTAACACAGTTAAGGCAGGATGAGCCATCGTCTTATCTGCTAAAATAGCAAGCGACATCGCAACCGCAATTCCATTATCAGCTCCAAGAGTTGTTCCTTTTGATTTAATCCAATCGCCTTCAACATAAATCGGTAAAGCTTGTGTTTCAAAATCAAACTCTAATTCATCATCTTTGACACAGACCATGTCCATATGACCTTGTAAAATGACACGTGGAGCATTTTCATAACCCGCAGTAGCTGGTTTTTTGATGATTACATTTTTACAGGGTTCTTGAATCACTTCTAACCCATGCTCATTAGCAAAATCAACTAAATACTGA
Source organism: Turicibacter sp. (assembly GCF_017941855.1). Taxonomy (NCBI): domain Bacteria; kingdom Bacillati; phylum Bacillota; class Erysipelotrichia; order Erysipelotrichales; family Turicibacteraceae; genus Turicibacter; species Turicibacter sp. The sequence goes on from NZ_JAGAVR010000030.1 coordinate 53,405, forward strand.
CTAATGGCAGCCTCATTTCCTGATTCACGTGGAATCTTCGTCATTTCTTCAAAATAATGAAACACCGCACGTGGGTTTAAGTTTCCTAAAATATCCGACATAATTTGCGCCTCCTTTTTTTATATATTCTACCATAACTTCACTTAAAATGATAACCATTGGACATACTTTTATTCATAATCTATCCAACTTCCCCGAAGGGGGAGATTATAATTTTCAAAAAAAAAGAGGTAACTTTCACCTCTTTAATCTTTAATAGATTGTATAATCTTTATCTTTTTTATTCTCTTGATCCTTTACTTTATAATCATTTGTTTCAAATACGGCATCCTTTGTAGTTTGGCGTTTCTCACGTTCAATCGTTGCTTTATCTGGAAAAATAAACACACACGCAATATATAAAATAATTCCGACTGAAGTAAAGGAAATCAAGACCCATACTAAGCGAATTAAGGTGACGTCAATATTTAAATACTCAGAAATCCCTTTACATACTCCACCAAGCATTGCTCCTTGTGAGGTTTTATATAAACGTTTATTTGACATAGTTTTCCATCCTTTCCATCATATCTTCCTCTTATTATATATCACCACTCATCTCATGCCAATCTTTTTGAAATATATTTCAATCTTAAGCTATTTAAGACTTTGTGATTAAGAATTAAATATACTATAATAGTTCTATAACTTTCCTCACACAGGAAAATTTTTGAGTATCGGAGGTGTAAAAGATGAGTTATGAATTACTAAATTTAATAAAATCGAGTGAAACATCCTTAACAAAAATGGTTAATCTATTAAATGAATCTCCTTCTGTTTGTCTTTCATCATTAGACCCAAATCAAACGGCCTTAATCATTGTTGACATGGTGAATGGATTCGTCAAGATGGGCCCGATGTCATCTCCTCGAATCCAAACGATTATCGATCCGATTTGCGACTTATTAAAACGAGCAAATGATTCTCAAATTGATGTTGTGGCTTTCGCCGACTGTCACCAAACGGATTCAATTGAGTTTAATTCTTATCCTGCACACTGTATCAAAGGAGAAGTAGAAAGTGAAATTATCGATGAAATCAAACAGGCTGGACCTTATCACTTAATTGAAAAAAGTTCTACAAATGGCTTCTTAGAGCCTGCATTTCATCAGTGGTTAGAAAACCATCCATTGATTAACCAATTTATTATTGTGGGTGATTGCACCGATATTTGTGTAGAACAATTTGCGATTACCTTAAAGACTTATTTTATCACGCAAAATAAAATAAGTCGTATCATCGTTCCAATGAATAGTGTTGAAACTTATGACTATGATGTTCATGCTGCTGACTTCATGAATGTCATTGCCTTATATAAAATGATGATGAATGGGATTGAAATTGTGACACGCATCGAAGAATAGAAAGAGGAATTTATTATGAACTTAAAATCATCAAATTTAACAATGCTAGTTGACTTTTACGAGTTAACGATGGCTCATGGTTACTTCGAAAACGGCATGAAAGATCAAATCGCCTATTTTGATATGTTCTTCCGTCGCGTTCCTGAACGTGGTGGTTTTGCCATTATGGCAGGCCTTGAACAGCTCATTGATTATTTAAAGAACTTACACTTTACAGATGAGGATATCGAGTTTTTACGACGTAAAAACATGTTTTCTGATGCCTTTTTAGATTATTTAAAAAACTTTGAATTCGCTTGTGACATTTATGCCATTCCAGAAGGAACACCTATTTTTCCAAATGAGCCAATCCTTACAGTTCGAGGACCGATTATTCAAGCTCAGTTCATTGAAACGATGGTATTACTGTCAATCAACCATCAATCTTTAATCGCAACGAAAGCAAATCGAATTGTTCGTGCAGCTGAGGGACGTCCTGTCATGGAATTCGGATCTCGTCGTGCGCAAGGAGCACAAGGCGCTATTTTAGGGGCTCGTGCTTCTTATATTGGGGGATGTATTGGGACGGCTTGTACCATTACTGATCGTGATTACCAAGTTCCATCCCTTGGAACAATGGCCCACAGTTGGGTTCAAACGTTTGATACTGAATACGATGCCTTCAAAAAATACGCAGAACTTTATCCAGAAAATTGTGTTCTTTTAGTTGATACTTATAACACGTTAAAGCAAGGTGTTCCTAATGCTATTAAAGTCTTTAAAGAAGTGTTAATTCCAAAAGGCCATCGACCTGGAGGCATTCGCATTGATAGTGGGGATGCCGCTTATTTATCAAAAAAAGCTCGTAAATTATTAGATGAAGCGGGACTTGAAGATTGTAAAATTGTCATTTCTAACTCACTCGATGAGTATATTATTCGCGATTTAATCATTCAAAAAGCCCCAATCGATTCATTCGGTGTGGGAGAACGCCTTATTACATCAAAAGCTGAGCCAGTTTTCGGTGGCGTTTATAAAATTGTGGCAGTTGAAAAAGAAGGAGCTATGATTCCAAAAATCAAAATTAGTAATAACATTGAAAAAATTACAAATCCAGGATATAAACAAGTGTATCGTTTATTTGAACGCGAAACTAATAAAGCCATTGCTGATGTCATCACCCTAGCTGATGAAATCATTGATGATAATCATCCATATACCATTTTTGATCCAGAACACACTTGGAAACGCAAAACAATCGAAAACTTCTATGCCAAACCGCTACTTATCCCTATTTTCTTAAATGGAAAACAAGTTTATAACTCACCAAGCCTCGAGGAGATTGTCGCCTATTCAAAAGAGCAAATTAATACGTTATGGGAAGAAGTTCTACGTTTTGAACATCCTCATCAATATTATGTCGATTTATCTAAAAACCTTTGGACATTAAAAACGGACTTACTTGAAAAGTACTCAAAATAATCTTTTTACTACAAAAAATACGTCTCAAAGCTCGTAAACAATTGGAAATTTTACTATTTCATTAAATATTGTATTTTCTTCTTGCAATTTAGACATGGGTTTGATAGAATATTTTTGTTGTATTAATGGAGGTGAATTGAATGCCAAATATTAAATCACAAATTAAACGTGTTAAAACAAACGATAAACGTCGTCAATTTAATGCTTCTTTCAAAGCATCTATGCGTACTGCTATCAAAGCTGTTGAGGTTGCTGTTGAGAACAAAAACATCGAAGCTGCAAAAGAAGCTTACAATACAGCTAACAAAAAATTAGACAAAGCTGTTGCAAAAGGAATTTGCCATAAAAACTACGCAGCTCGTCAAAAATCACGTTTAAGCAAAAAAATTAACGCTTTAGGATAAAAAAATACCGACTTTTGGGTCGGTATTTTTTTTATTATCTTTTATTTAGTTAATCGGTTGAAATTGAATGGTTACATCAGGATTATTTGTAAATTCTGTTTTAGCCATCATGTAAAGTTCATTCACTTCTTCCACTCCTGGAAAGGCACTTTCATCTGCCACTTGTACAATAACTTGAACCGTTTCTTCATTAACACGAACTAATACATCATTATAACCTTTTGATTTAATCATTGTTTCAAGCGCGCTTTGATGTTCACGATCTCTATTTAATTTATCTAAATCATCTTTTGCTTCACTTTTAGCTGTTGCATCGTAATCTTTACTAGCAATTACTTCTTTTAATTCTGATACTTTTTGACTTTGTTGTTTTTCAAGTTCAACACGTAACACTTGGATTGAATTCGATTCCGTTGCAACTGTTGTAACATTTTCTTCTGTCGTTGTTTCACTTGCTAACTCACTACCTGTTTGCGCATCAGTTTCGCTAACTTCCATTTGAACATTTGGTAAGGTTTGAGTTGATCCTGCTCCAGTTGTTAAATCTTTTGGATCTTCCATTCCCATATAAAAAACTGTTAATAAGACAAAGACAACAAATAATGCGGCTGTAACATAAGAATTTTTGTTCATTTTAATTTCCTCCTAATTCAGATGCATTTAATAATGATATTTGATGGATTGGTACATCAAGTAACAAACTGATTGCGTTCGTGACATCATAAGGTGCTTTGAGCACTCCGCGATACACAATAACAACTCCATTTGAAACAGTATTTGTTTGATTTGAAGCGAAGATTGTTGCAGATGAAGAATCCGATACAGTTTTATAAGACAAATTAACACTTTCAAGCGTAACCCCTTCTATTGAGGCAAATAACGTATTAATTTGTTCTTGATGTTTCGTCTCAAGTACGTTTGTCGTTGTTTTACCACTGTTGTTTTCAAAACTTCCATTAAACAATGTGGTAAAAATAAAGACGGCTGCAATAACTGATAAAATTCCAAACGGACCTAAATCTGCGACTATTTTTCTTAACTTCTGAATCATTTGTGATATATCCGAGGTTTTTTTTATCTCCTTCGTCCCCCCTCCTGATCCGTTTATACTACTTTGAAACACTGCTGGGATTTTTATCCCCTCATCCTTCATTGACCTCCCCCCTCAAACAAAATATCGTTTCGGTCGATTCCTAGTTGATTAGAAACACATAGTTTCGCTTCTTTACTAGTCTCCACCATTTGTATGGTTAGAACTTCATCTAATTCGAATGTGATAATGTCGACGTCACAGAGTGCCTCAGCTTTTTGTATCAAGGCATCAACTTCACCTAAGGTAAGATCTTTTAAGTCCTCCTCAAGCTTGCTCTGATAATACTGTACAGATTCGTCGAACTCACTCTCACTAATGAAGGTAATCGAATTAATAAATGAACTAACTTCATTATTCATTATACTGAGTACCGGCTTTAAAATGATAACTATAATAAAAAAATGAAGATAAAATGAAATTATCTTTTTATAAGAAGCCGGAATAACCAACAAATTGACAACAGCTATCAAAAAAAACATGGCAATAATTTGTTTGGCGTATGTATATATCATTTCTTTTCCCATCTCCTCACATCTTGTCAAATGTTATCTAATTGGTTACTAACATCATATTAGAACTATATAAAATAATAAAGAACGTAAAGATAAACATAACAGCAATAATAATGGTAATAACTAATAAATTCATAACACCTGTATTAAAAATATCTAAGACGTTAATAAAATCTTTACTAACTAGTGGTTGAATAATCGCTGTTAGTAATCGAAACAAGATGGTTGCAATTCCAAGCTTCACAATAGGAAAAGAAACAAAAATAACCAATGTGATGATACTTAATAGGCCTACACTATTGCGCATAATCGATAACGTTGAGATAATGGAAACAACCGTATCAGTAAAACGGCTCCCAATAACTGGAATGTAATTCATTAAAGTTTGCGTTGTCCTAAAAAACAACCCATCCGCAAAACTTAACGTGACATTTTGGATGGACATCAACGTTAAAAAGAATGCAAAATAGCCTCCCAGTGTCCACAAGGCAATTTTATTAATAAAATTCGTTAATCGACTATATAAATCTTCAATACCAATTTGATTAACAAAACCAAAGATTGTTCCAATCACCGTCAAAGGTAAACTGACAGCATTAATGAAAAAATAGGAGACATTAATCAAAAATACAACAGCAGGCTGAAATAAGGCATGATTCCAAAGTGCGCCCGTAATGGTAATCATCGATAATAAAATAGGAAATACAGCCACAACAATATCCATATATCTTGTTAAAATATCCAGCGTATAGTCGTGATAAAAGACAAATAACCCAAATAATTGTACAATCAGAATTAATTTTAAGACTGTATTCGTAATCTTTTCATATCGTGTTGAAAACGTTGTTTGAATATTTTGAAACAACGCAATCACTAATAAGAAAATTAAAATCATTTTAAACTGAGAAAAACTCACATTTAACTCATACATGGCATATTCAACAATTGACTTAAAAAAATCGACTATATTAAAATTTTCAACCTTTAGTAAGTTCGATTTATCAAGATAATCAGCTTGTACAAGCCAGTCATATTGTGAATAGATTTCGGCCCAAATATTGTCAAACGATGATAGATCCATACTAAATTGACTCATACTTCACCCCCTAGTTCGTAAAGACTACAATATTGATAAAATTAGTTCAAATAAGGTGATAATCATCGGTAAACTGTACCCGATTAAATAGAGTTTTACAATATACTCAAACATTTTCCCTACATTACCAAGCTTTGCTTCTGTTAATAAAAAATTAACAAACTCAGCGTAATAAACAATTCCGATCAAACGAATGATAATCGTAACATACTGCTGTTCAATATTAAAATTCAAGAACACTGCTGTTAAGTCACCAATCATTTTGGAAAGAATTTGTAAGGCGACCATAAAAAAAAATGTTAGCAAGACAAGACTAAATCCTTTAGCATATTTCGGATTTACTTCTTCTAATAGCAAATAAACAAGTGCACATCCAATTACAAGTGAGATGATTTGAACAATATCAATGGCACACCACTCCTTCTACAACATGAAGATATTTCGTAAACTGGTCATTAATATTTCGATTAGTTGTACGATAAAAATAAGCATATAGACGTAACCAGCAAGTGTAATTAACTCACTGACGTCTTTTGCAATGTCTAACTTTTTAAAAACCATTCCTATAATTCCTAGCAAGAATCCGATTCCGGCAAATTGTAATATTTCAGTCACATCAATTGGCATCCCTTACACCTCATACTTTCGTTTAATTTGCTATTTAACTCTATGTTTAACTTATTTAAAAAATAACAAATAAACGATCTTCAGGAAGTAAATCTACAAGGCTATGGATTCATATCATTAAAAAGATGAGCTTTTACCCAAATTACAAACAGAATCCCTCCTATTTTTAGAATGCTCTGTCGAAATTTCATAAGAAAATTCTTTACTTCTCAACTCAAAGAGCCTATAACTCCCCCTTCCAGAACTAAAAACCTATCCTTAAGAAAATAAAAAAAGACTTTAAAAGTCGAAGCTCTAAAGTCTCTAAAACATGATGATTTTAATGTGTTAATGGATTTAAAACCTTACCACATAACGAAGCAATGCCAGAAAGCGTTCATTATCTACGAGTTAAACCCATACTTTGAAGACGTAAGTGATAGACTATGATCACAACCTACAAGAATGTAGCAATATATTTGCGATAAAAATTTAGAACTACCAAATAAATTTCATAATCAACGCTAAAAAAGACACAACTATGTGTCTTTTCTCAAGTTATCTTTTGATAATAGGACTTAAATCTATCGGAATGCAAACAGAATCATCATTAGTACAAAAGCAATATCACATTATCACTTTTCAGATGCTACCTTTCTTTTTAATCCATCCAGTAGCATAGATTCTAACGTCTTAGATATCAAAATTTTCAAATGCTGCATCTTCCAATTCTTGTAGCATCTTTGCATTTCTTCTTTTCTCTTTAAACGATTTTAAAGCCACACCTGAAATGAGTCCTGTTAAAATCACTGCTCCAATCACTCCGTATTTACCTTTATTTTGTTTCATTTTTTCTAACATTCTTCATTCCTCCTTAGTGTTACTTAATTTGTTAACTTCATATTATCTGAATTTTCGACATAAAAACATTCTTTTTTTAAAATTTTTTATATGATATACTTAGGAGGTAAGCTTAATTTTCATAAAATGAATGAAGACATGATTATAGAGCAATTAATCACTGACATATTCACCGATCATGATACTAGAACGCGCCCTATGGCGTTTTTTTTTGACGAATTGTCAATACAAATGCGACATTTTCTCATGAAATAGCTCGAATGAAGTTTTCCAACCTAGACATTTTCGTGGTCGATGATTAATGAGTGAGAGTGCCTCATTAATCTCCTCATCACTCACTCGTGCTAAGTCTGTCTTCTTAGGGAAAAACTCTCGAAGAAGACCATTGGCATTTTCATTACTTCCTCTTTCCCAAGATGAATAGGCATCTGCGAAGTAAACAGGAACCTTTAAGTCGGCTTCTACTTTGGAATAACAAGCAAACTCTTTTCCTCGATCAACCGTATAGGTTTTAAAGACGTTTTCAGGAAAATGTTCATATAACTGATGAATCGCTCGGTACATTTCGGATGCTGAGCGATTGTCTATTTTAATGACTATATAAAAACGTGTTTGACGCTCAACAAAGGTCGCTAAACATCCTTTACTTTGACCACGACTTGAAACAACCGTATCCAACTCCCAGTGCCCAAACGTCTCACGTTTTTTCACTTCTTTTGGACGTTGATGAATCGAGGTTCCAATGTTAAAGCGTCCACGTGTTTCTCGAGGTTTTCGACGTTTTCCTTTTTGTCTTAGACAACCTAGATCTCCTGATAAAATCGTGCCATCGTAAATCCAACAATAAATGGTTTTAAATGAAATAACACCTTTTAAAACGGTATTAGAAATTTGTTCAGGTGACCAAGTTAGCTTTAAATAGTGTTGAATGGTTTGAATGAGTTCTTCAGACTTTATCTCTGGACGATGACAAACTAAGCGACGTTGCCCAGCTAATTCTTCAGCTAACTCTTCAGCTAACTCAGCCTGATAGGTCTGTTGAGTATTTCGTTTCAATTCACGAGCAATGGTTGAATGATGGCGATTTAAATAGCTTGCGATTTGTCTTGTTGAATAGCCCATTTTTGAAAGAATTTCTATACGTGTACGCTCAAATGTGTTAAGATGTTTATAACTCATAAATAGATCTCCTTGTTTAGAATTTGGTGTGGTAACTTCATTCTATAACAAATGTTCTATTTATGAGTTTTTTTATGTGTCGCACTTAATATTACAATCTGTCAAATAAAAAAGAGAAATCAAAATCTACTAAAAGTAGTTTAATTTCTCTCATCAAATTTTTACTAACTGTTACTGGACTCAGTAACCAGATACATCGATTTTATCTAGTTACTTTAACCTGTTACACTTTTACATCCGCTTTAATTAGTACTCTATGAATCTATTAAGACTCTCCAGGCCCATGTTGTTTAGGATGCCATCGGTTATGTTGATTACACCATACATAATCAGAGTGTTGATCAGTAGGTTTTTTATCTGGATTAGTAAAGTCACACGTACATCCTTCTTCTTTTTTATAAACATCTAGTTCTTGCCATGGACAATACATCTCTAACGTATTTTGTACAGATAGATTTTTAACTTCTGGGTTTTCCCATTTCTTCATCTTTAATCATCCTCCATTAAATTTATTTATATATTAACGACAACGATAAATG
>NZ_JAGAVR010000031.1:0-4240 GCF_017941855.1 Turicibacter sp.
AACCTTCCCATACTGAACGGTACATTGTTTCAGCTGCACCCCAGAATTTTGACATTTCTGGTAAGATTGGCATTGGTTGAGAGTATTCTGCTTGAGCTAAAATTCCAGCGATATATGGATCTTCTACTACACCCTCAACAACAGATGCATCTTTTAATGCTGGGATTTTCCCTTGAACATCATACATAATTTGTAATCCTTCTTCAGATGCTAAGAAGTCAACCACTTGTTTAGCTTCTGTTGGATGTTGTGTGTATGCACTAACGCAAGCAATGATATTTCCTGAGAATGTTTCAGGTTGAACACCATTAATTGTTGGAATAGTCGTTACTCCTAATTCAAATCCATTTTCTTCAGCCCCAACTTTTGCTTCAGCTAATGACCAAGGTCCAGAGATCATGTAAGGAACATTTCCTTTAATAAACTCACCATGGATAGTATCCCAATTTAAGTCTGCATATGGGACTGGTAAATATTCTTTCATTGATTGGAAGAATGTTAAACCATCGATAACTTCTTGAGTATTTAAGTTAACTTGAGAAGCATCATCATGGTTTTCACCGTATAATTGGAATCCAAGTGCAGTTAAGAAGAATTGGTTAGCATATGAATTTCCTGGTTCCCAACGTAATAAGAATTTATTTGCTGAATTATCGTTATATTGAGCTGCTTGTTCTTTAATTGTTTCAAAAGAAGTTGCAACTTCAAATCCGTTTTCTTCTAATAAAGTTTTGTTATAGAATAAAGCAATTGATTCAGTTGCTAATGGAACACCATAGTAGTTTCCATCTTTCTTAACTGTTCCTACTGCCCCTTCTAACATACGCTCTTCAATCATTGCTCCCATTTCTGATCCTAATGGTAATAAAATGTTTGAAATAATTGATTCACTCATTCCGTCATGAGGTTGAATGAATACATCCCCACCTAATCCCGCAGGACCATCTAACTCTAATTTAGTACGAGCATCAACTGCTCCTACTTTTTCATAAACGATATCGATGTTTGGATAAGCTGCTTCAATTGCTGGTTCAATTGCTGCTGCATAATTATCATCGTCTAACCATAATTTAATCTCTACTTTTTCCCCTGAAGTTGCTGGTTTCTCAGTAGTCTCAGCAGATCCATTAGATGGTGTTTCTGCTGGTGTTTCAGCGTCATTTCCACCACAAGCTACTAATCCTGTTAACGATAACGATGCAACTAATCCTAGTGATAATAATTTCTTCATCCTTATACCTCCCAATTGTCTAAAACAATTTGTTTTTGAAATTGCTTACATATTAAGTATAGCACTTACAAAACCGAAATGCAATATCCGACATTTAATGTGGAATCGGTTACAAAAATATGTTTAAATATACAAAAAAGCAAGATTCTCACATAGAATCTCGCTTTTTTTCATTAAATTAAACTCGGAATAACTTTCTTACGATAAACGACGAAAGCAATTAGTGGTGTTCCAAAATTAAAAATAATCGTTGTGAAAGCAGGAGAAATAATTAATCCTATAATTAATGAAATGATTGAAGGAATTGTCCCAGAATAAATCATAATATTTAATACTTCTTTATAACTAATAAAACTTGTATGTCCAAACTTAAATAACATCGATAACGCCGCTACAACAAATGTATAAATAAAGAAAGTTAAAATTCCTGTCTGATAATTTCCCATAATGAATGGAACAATCAATAAAGGTTTTAAAGACTTTGCAAAAGGAGCAAATACACCTTCATACCCAGATGCTACATCCATTTGTCGAAGTTGACCAAAATTAGTTCCTTCATATTCACCGTAAGATAAATCATACTGTCTACCTTGTTCCACAAAAATTAAGTGATCATGATTAAAAACTAAACCATTCGTCACCAAATTCGCATCACCGTTAAATAAAATTTTAACATCACTATTAACCTTGATTTCGTAAAACTCATTATTACTTAAAGCCCCATTTTCAATTTTATAATCTGGTAATGATTCGACTATCATTGCCTTCTCATCATCAGATAACATCCAAATCTTTTCATCCCATCTATAAGCTTCATCTTTTAATAAAGAAAAGGCGAACGGCGTCATTTGCATCATTGATAAAAAAATACCAAAAATTAAACTAATAATAATGGGTGTTTTTCTCAATTCAAAAATTGAATCTATTGAGTACCCTGATTTTAACATTAACTTTAACTTTTTCATTCTTGCTCCACCTATCCTATTTCAATCTCTAGCTCCTCATACAAGCTAACCTCTTCTACTGGAATACTAAATAACATAGTACCCTTACTTGGAATTATAACAGAATCTGACTTTAAAGTATAACCTGTTTTTGTCGAATAAATAAGGTTTTCATCATCAGTACTAAATCCAACTTCACAATCGCGTTCACTGATATTATGTAAAATGAAAACCGCTTCTGTCTCAGTATAACGAATTTGTCCGATTACTAGAGACTTACTCATACTAAGGGCGACCATCTCTCCACTAGATAGTGCATCACTACTATTACGCACTGCAATTAAAGACTTATAATGATTTAATAACGAATCTTTATCCTCTAATTGTACCTCTATACTATCTAAATCCATATTTAAAGTATCCTTACACCATTCAGTCTCATAATCATTTCCCCATTTAAGAGGGAATCTAATATCTTCATCAGGTTTTCTCCCTAACATTCCAATTTCCTCTCCATAATAAATATATGGGTTCCCTGGTAACATTAAATAAATATCTGCTGCCAATTTCATTAAATCCATATCGTTATTTAATACAGACATGACACGATCTTGATCATGATTCGTTAAAAATATAGCATCACTATATCCTCTATCTCCAGCATATTTTTCAAAAGACTCATGCATTCTTGTTAAATTTTTCATTAATCCAAATCCACTAAGATCTCTTTCACGACGAACAACAGATACAATTGCATCAGCTAAATCAAAATTGAAATTTGCATCAAAATTACTGTAATATGGGGCAACTGATGAAGATCCTGACCATACCTCTGCAACAATATATAAATCATCTTTAGCGTCACGCCATCCATCTGTTATCTCTTTCCAAAAATCTAAATTTTCTTGTAGTAAATTTAAATCAGTATTATATTCACCTTGTGCGTACAAATACTTTGCTGCATCTAATCTAAATCCATCAACACCTAAATCAATCCAATACTGTCCAATATTAATAAACTCTTCTCTTACTTTATTATTTGAAGCATTCCAATCAGGCATTCCACTCCAAAATGCACCAAAATACATACGATTTTCATACTTAGACCACGCTTTTCCATCAATAGGAGAAGCTGAAAAATCATATGATGAATCATTCGCATCAGCCCAAATAAAGTAATCAGCATAATCACTATCAATATTTTCCTTACTATCTATAAACCATGGATGCTCACTACTGGCATGATTTAAAACCATATCTAATACAACTTTTATTCCTTTATTATGGGCTTCTGAAACTAATTTTTTAAAATCATCTAACGTTCCATACTCAGAATTAACATTATAGTAATCTGTTACATCATACCCATGGTAACTTGGAGATGGATAAATAGGTAATAACCAAATTCCTTTAACTCCTAAATCTACAAGATAGTCCAAATTCTCAGTAATTCCATTAAAATCACCAATACCATCACCATCACTATCTGCAAATGAACGTACAAATATTTCATAAAAAACACCATTGTCACTTGAAACTTCCGCCCTCTCATCGGTACTATTACTACATCCAACTAATAAAAATATAATCATTAATAATAGAATGTTTTTTTTCATTATTATCCCCCTCATGTGTTTATAGATAATTATAGCAACTAAACATCATAACAACTATATGTAACCGTTATTATAATTGATATAAAAAAAACTTCTTAAGATATATCCTAAGAAGTTTTAAGAAAAATAAAAAAGAGTAACCCTACTCTTAATCGTCATAAATTGGTGCCTAGGGCCGGAATCGAACCGGCACGGGTGTCACCACCCGCAGGATTTTAAGTCCTGTGCGTCTACCAGTTCCGCCACCCAGGCACATCATTATTAATTTAATTGGAGGCGCCAATCGGATTTGAACCGATGATCAGGGAGTTGCAGTCCCACGCCTTACCACTTGGCTATGGCGCCTTTTTTTATGGAGCGGGTGAAGAGAATCGAACTCTCACAGTCAGCTTGGAAGGCTGAAGTTCTACCATTAAACTACACCCGCAATTTTTAGATGGGGCGACTGA
>NZ_JAGAVR010000032.1:0-83456 GCF_017941855.1 Turicibacter sp.
AAGACACTACCCTAATTTAATTGTTATGAAGTTCCCCCAAAATACTTCATAACAAATTCTCTCTTTTCATCCCAATATTTATAAATCATCCCCTGTTTTATGAGGTTCCTTGTGAACCTCCTTTTTATTTTGTTTTAGATCATGAATCAATACAATTGAAGAGGGCTTGCTGAGCCGAAGGATGCAAAATTGTGTTGTTGAATACTAGGTATCGTCTGATAGCGAGTGACGAAATTAACTGATAGTGATATTCATTTATTAAGAAACTTTTAAAAAATCGCTGGAAAAGTGTTCTGATGGGCTTGTTTATTTCCTAAAATAAAATCTGAATACAGTCAAAAATCGTCAAAAAACTTCAAAAAACACAGAAAGAACACAAAAATGACGTTTGAATATGTGATAATGAATATGTCTTGAAGAACAAGACACTACCCTAATTTAATTGTTATGAAGTTCCCCCAAATACTTCATAACATATTCTCTCTTTTCATCCCAATATTTATAAATCATCCCCTGTTTTATGAGGTTCCTTGTGAACCTCCTTTTTTTATTTTTTATTTATTGTAAATTTAAGGTTTTTATGTTATAAATAGTATATTCAAATAAAGACAGTTCATTCAGACCATCCTGTCTCTAAACAAAACTAGGCTCAAATAGAATGATGATATTGGGCGCTTTTGCGCCCTTTTTTTCTGTAAAAATCAGAAAGCTTCCTTTTATGTGCCGAGTTTTGCGCAAGAAGGAAGCTTTTTTTTATTGTTGAGGAGAGATTATATGTTTACTTTAAAAAGTGAAATTGAATTTGATGCAGCACATTACTTAAGTGATTATGAAGGGAAATGTCACAATATTCATGGGCATCGGTACCGAGTTGTCATCAAAGTGTCGGCAGACTCACTGCATGAAACGGGACAATGTCGTGGGATGGTGGATGATTTTTCAACTATCAAGCAAGCCTTAAAGAAAATTCATGATTTATTTGATCACCGATTAATTCTTGAAGAGAATGAAGAGGGAAAAGAGCTTGCTAAAAAAATAGCAGAGACAAAGCTAGGCTTTGAAATATATTTTGTTCCATATCGTCCAACAGCAGAGGAAATGTCGCGTGATATTTATCAGAGATTACAAAATCTAGGAATAAAGGTAACCGAAGTAGAGTTATTTGAAACGCCTAAAAATAGTTGTATTTATACGGAGGTTTAAGATGTATCAAGTCATTGAAAAGTTTATTTCCATTGATGGTGAGGGGCCATGTGCGGGACAGTTGGCTGCCTTTATTCGATTTAAAAATTGTAATTTAAGATGTGATTGGTGTGATACGTGCTATTCATATGATGGAAGTGTTGAAGGGGAAAATTTAAGTCCGCTAGAGATTTATCACTTTGTTAAGGAAAATAAAGTGAATCACGTGACTTTGACAGGGGGAGAGCCGCTGATTCAACCACATATAGAAGTTTTGATAGGGATTTTAGCAGCCGATAAAGAGTTAACTATTCACATTGAAACCAATGGGTCTGTGAATATCCAGAGATTTAAGAAAAAGTTTTCAAAGTCTAATGTTGTTTTTATCTTAGATTATAAATTACCAAATAGCTTAATGCAATCAAGGATGGATGATGAAAACTTTAAATGGGTGACAAAGACAGATGTTTATAAATTTGTAATTGCAAGTCAAGAAGATTTAAAAGTTGCACATGAAGTGATTAGAGAACAGGGTCTATTAGAACGTTGTCTAGTTTATTTTAGTCCGGTAGTGGATTATATTAACCCAAGTTTGATTGTTGACTATATGAAAGATCATCAATTAAATGACGTGAGATTACAGTTACAATTGCATAAATATATTTGGCCAAAAGAAATGAGAGGTGTTTAAGATGAAGCGACAAATTGATACGAAACTGATTGAGCGCAGTATTAGAGATATTTTAGTTGCTCTTGGGGATGATCCAGAAAGAGAAGGATTAAAAGAAACTCCAAAACGTGTTGCTAAAATGTTTGAGGAAGTCTTTGAGGGGATGACGTTATCTAATGACGAAATTGCAGAGTTTTTTGGAACAACTTTTGAAGATGAAGCGCTCGATGAATGTCAAAATAACTTTGTCATCATTAAAGATATTCCAATTTTTAGTTATTGTGAGCATCATTTAGCCTTAATGTATAACATGCTTGTTACAGTGGCATATTTGCCGAAAGAAAAAATAATCGGCTTAAGTAAGGTAGCGCGAATTGCAGATATGGTTGGTCGTCGATTGCAGTTACAAGAGCGTATTGGTGAGGAAATCGCCGAAATCGTTGAAAAAGTAACAGAAAGTGAGGCGATTTGTGTTTTGATTAGTGGCGAACATAGTTGTATGACTGCAAGGGGGATTAAAAAACAGGGAACGACAACCACCACAGTGACTTATCGTGGAAAGCGAATGGAGGAAGAATCAGACTTGAGACAAGAGTGTTTATTATTAATGAAATAAAGGAGAGAATAAAAATGAAACAGGATAAAGCGGTACTTGTTTTTAGCGGTGGTCAAGATTCAACCACATGCTTATATTGGGCACTTGAAACATTTAAAGAAGTGATTGCTGTTACGTTTGATTATGGACAACGTCATCATTTAGAACTAGAGTGTGCTAAAGCGATTTGTCAGGAACTTGGTGTTGAACATCATGTGTTAGATATGTCTTTATTAAATCAATTAGCACCCAATGCTTTAACACGAGATGAGATTAAGATTGAGTTAGGTGAAGAGGGGCAGTTACCCTCAACTTTTGTACCAGGCCGTAATTTACTATTTTTAAGCTTTGCTGGAGTCTTAGCAAAGGTTAAAGGGGCTAAACATATTATTACAGGTGTCTGTGAAACTGATTTTTCTGGCTATCCAGATTGTCGAGATGTTTTTATCAAGTCATTAAATGTGACATTAAATTTAAGTATGGATGATGATTTTGTGATTCATACCCCACTCATGTGGTTGAATAAAGCACAGACTTGGGAGCTAGCAGACAAACTTGGAAAATTTGAGTATATACGAGAAAAAACTTTAACTTGCTACAATGGTATCATTGGAGATGGATGTGGTGAATGTCCAGCTTGTGTTTTAAGAAGGCGAGGACTAGAAAGTTATTTAACAACTAAAGGAGAGATTTAGATGTCAGGAAGAAAACAAGAAGAATTAAGCGAGATTACCTTACTTGGAAATCAAGGGACAACTTATACATATAGTTATGACCCTGAAATACTAGAAGTGTTTAATAATAAACATCCTAAGAATGATTACTTTGTGAAATTTAATTGTCCAGAGTTCACAAGTTTATGTCCGATTACAGGTCAACCTGATTTTGCCACGATTTATATCAGCTATATTCCTGGAGAAAAGATGGTTGAGAGTAAATCGTTAAAATTGTATTTATTTAGCTTTAGAAATCATGGGGATTTTCATGAAGATTGTATGAATATTATCATGGAAGATTTAATTAAATTGATGGATCCGAAATATATTGAGGTTTGGGGAAAATTCACACCTCGTGGTGGAATTAGTATTGATCCTTACTGTAATTATGGACGTCCTGGAACAAAATTTGAAGAAATGGCTCAATATCGTCTGATGAACCACGATTTATATCCAGAAAAAGTAGATAATCGTTAACTCAAATATCGCCTTTCATCCGACTATGTTTCCCTTTAAAAATGTGGTAGAATATGTCACATCAAAGGAATCGAGGAGGAGGAAAATACAATGACGAAACAAGAAGCCATTCATTTTTTACAAGAACATTTAAAATCGATGAAATATTTGGAATCAGCGATGGGGGTACTCTCTTGGGATATGGAAGTCATGGCTCCAGTCAAAGGGATTGAGTATCGAAGTGAGGTACTTGGATATTTATCGGTTGAGCATCATAAGTTAGCGACAGATACACGTATTGGTTGTGCGCTAAATGCTCTAGAAAATGAAAGTGATTTAATGCAAGTCGAGCAGAAATTAGTTGATTTTTTTAAAGATTCATTTGAAAAAAATACAAAAATTCCCGAATCATTACAACGCGATCTAACGGTAGCAACCTCTAAAGGAGGCCAATACTGGAAACAAGCGAAGGAAAAACAAGATTATAGTATCTTTAAACCGTACTTGCAAAAAGTCATTGATTTAGTTATTAAACAGGCAGAGTGTGTGGGGTATGAAGGACATATCTATAATGCGTGTCTAGATGATTTTGAAAAGGGAATGACGGTAGAGGAGTTGGATCGTATTTTTCCACCGCTACGAGATGGCTTAGTTAAGTTATTAAATCAAATTAAAGAAAGCCGTGTGTGTATTAAACTACATCCAAGTGGGGAGTTTGATAAAGCAAGACAAGAAAAATTGACGAATCAAGTCTTAGACATGATGGGATATGATTATCATGAAGCAGGTCGAATCGATGAAACTGAACACCCATTCACGACCTCTCTAGGAATCGGAGACACTCGAATTACAACACATTATTATGAAGATAATCTTGAGAGTGGTTTATTTAGTTCGATTCACGAAGGTGGACATGCAATTTATGATCAAAATATGCCACATGAACTTTCCGATTATGGTTTAGATGAGGCGCCATCTATGGGAATTCATGAATCTCAATCTCGTTTTTACGAAAACATCATTGGGCGCAGTTTGCCATTTTGGAAAGGTTATTATAAAAAATTGCAAGAATTATTTCCTGAGTATGGTTGGACCACCCTTGAAGAGTTCTATGGAATGATTAATGCTGTCAAACCTTCTTTAATTCGAACAGAAGCTGATGAAGTCACGTATTCATTACATGTCATTATTCGTTACGAAATCGAAAAATTAATGATGAGTGGAGAAGTCACAGTGGATGAACTTCCTGCTCTTTGGAATCAAAAGTATGAAGAATATTTAGGAATTACGCCAACAAATGATTCAGAAGGTGTCATGCAAGATGTTCACTGGTCAGAAGCATTAATTGGATACTTCCCAAGTTACGCACTCGGAAATTTATATGGTGCACAATTTTATCATCAAATGAAAAAAGAGATTCCTAACGTTGAAGAACAATTAGAAGCGGGAGATTTAAGTCAAGTCTTTATGTGGTTAAAAGAGAAAATTCATTCACAAGGAAATCTGTATTCACCAAGCGAACTGGTAGAAAAAGTGACGGGTGAGAAGTTGAATCCGATGTATTTTCTCGATTATTTAAATGAAAAGTATTCAAAGATTTATAAATTATAATTAAATCGTCTTTTGTTGCATATACTCCAATGATGAGCCTTTTGACTTATGATTGGAGTTTTTTTGTTGAGGTGATCAGATGAAATTGAAAGTTGAGAAAATGACAGAACAAGATGCATTTCAAATTTTTGTCTGGAAATATAGTGAGCCTTATGATTGGTATAACTTAGAAGGCGATGAAGCCTGTATCCATGAATTTTTAGAAGATTCGTATTATGTCGTGAAAGATCAAGAACATGGATTAGTTGGATTTTTTTGTTATGGACCATCGGCACAAGTTACAAGTGGGAAATTGTTAGGTTTTTATGCGGATGAGACTTATCTTGATATCGGACTGGGAATGAATCCACTTCTTTGTGGAAAAGGATATGGAGCCTCCTTTTTAGAGTTAGGGATGCAATATGCCAAAGAAATACTAGGAGCCAAAAAGTTTAGATTGACGGTTGCTGATTTTAATGAACGAGGAATTAAAGTGTATCAAAAAGTTGGTTTTTATGAAGTAGGAACGTTTGAAGCAAGAAATAGAGTGGAGCAAATTCGCTTTAAGGTCATGTGTAAATCAAATAATTAATCATTTAATAAAGTTTAATAAAAAAATGAACCTAAAAATTTGAAAAAACATTGAAATTAGATCGGAAATTTAGTTCGCAGATTACATGAGAAAATCACGTGTCATAAGAATAAATTTAGGAATGAATTTAAATAGGATTTAGTTCTCTATTCCGAACAAAATTATGAAGTTAGAATAATGTAATAAAAAACTCAAGTGAGGGTCTCACTTGAGTTTTGATTTAAAGATGAACTCATTAATGGCTTCACAAACGCCATTTTCATTGTGACTTTTTGCGATATAGTTACCGTGTGAAAACATATCTTCATTGGCATTTGCCATCACGAAGCTATATTTAGCAACTTTAAGCATTTCAATATCATTGTAATAATCACCAAAGACCATGGTTTCGTCTTGATTAATGTGTAATAAGGATTGGATTTTAGACAAGGCATTTCCCTTGTTGACTTCAAGGTTGGTAATATCGAGCCAAATATCTCCCGAGAGAGTCACCTTAAAATGTGAACCAAATCGGTTGTTTAAAATGGGATAACTGTTTTGCAACGGATGGTTTAAATCACAAATACAGATGCGGTGAATGGGATCGTGGATGTCTTGAAGATTAGAGACCACCTGGATATTAGAGAAGTAGTGCGCTAATATCTCTTCAAATTCGTTTTCGCATGGTGTTGCATACATTCCATTTGGACCAGATAAAATAACCTTGATATGGGTAATGGATTCACATTGCAGCAAGATGTCATCAATCGCTTTTTTTTCTAATAAGCTCATCTGTCGTTGATGATGTCGGCTCACCACAAACGCTCCGTTGTCACAAATGAAATCAAGATAAGGTGTGGCTTCTTTAAAAAAGTCTTTTAAATCATAATAAGATCGCCCACTTGCAATGACGAAGCAAATATTTTTTTGTAAGAGGCGATTTAATAAATCGATAAATCCATCTGGAAGCTGTCCCGCTTCGTTTAATAGTGTTCCATCCATATCTGTCGCAATTAATTTAATCATGAAAGGTCCCCCCAGTACTGATCATGTTTATGTGCCTATTGTAGGGGATGACATGATTTTAAACAAGTAGAAGGATGATGAAATGAATAAATTGTTTCAGTTTTTCAAACGTCATTTGCGATTAAATAAAGCATCCAATCCGGATATTTAATGGTGAGGGACGTTTTAAATATTAAGGGAATCAATAGGCTTATTTTAATGTTAGCTATTTTTATTGAATTCATTGGTTAAAACTTGAATCCAACTGTCACGATTATTGGGGCATGTTGAGGTAGAATCATTGACGAAAGAATTTTGTGCTCTTTATCCCGAGATTAAATGGTTTTCAATCACATAAAGTACCCTTTATCACTCGATAACCTCCGGGGAAAAGATGTCATCTTGTCATTTATTCAGGCACAGTCTACTTTGACATAGGAGGATCGAGCTAAAATTTTATCCTCGTTAAAAAGTCGGACAAATCACGGGAAGCTCAGGTTATATGTAAAAAATAGTAAAAAATAAACTAAAAAAATAAAATAGTTTTATTCATGTAAAAAAATGTCGTATTTTGACTAAAAGTGATTCTAAAAAAACACTTGGAAAAAATATATATAAATGGTAATATTGTCACGTGAAAAGTAATAGATTGAAGGAAGATGTGATGAATGACCATGAAATTAAATGTAGCCTTAATTGCACACGACCGAATGAAGGATCAAATGGTAAACTTTTGTTACGCCTATGAACACATTTTAGAAAACTATGGCTTATATGCAACGGGAACAACAGGTGGAAGAATTGAAGCGGGGACAAATTTGAAAGTGAATAAACTGGCATCGGGTCCACTTGGGGGAGATCAACAAATCGGTTCTTTAATTGTGACGGAAGCGATTGATCTTGTTATTTTTTTAAGAGACCCATTAACACCGCAACCCCATGAAACCGATATTCAAGCACTGATTAGATTGTGTGATGTTCACTATGTACCGATTGCGACTAATTTAGCTTCAGCAGAAATCTTTGTTAAGGCGTTAAATCAGGGGGATTTAGACTGGCGAACTTTAAGAAAAATACACGGTTCGTGAAATAAATTTAGGGGGATGTTAAATGTTACAAATTGTAAGTGTCAAACAAAGTCCAGTAGGAACACAAGAAGCGTTAGATTATATTCATCGTGTTTGGAATGGAAATAATCAAGCATCAAATTTTTTTGATATGATTACAAAAGTATCTCTTGGGGATGAAGAGATGGGAAATTTCTATGTGCTACTTCAAGATAATGAGGTTATTGGATGTTGTGGATTAGTCACACATGACGTGGTAACCAGTCGTAATTTTTATCCATGGGTGACGTCTTTGTATATTGATGAGGCATATCGAGGACGTAATTATGGGCAGTTGTTATTAAATCATGTTGGACATCAAGCACAGTTGATGGGATATCAAAAATTATATTTAACAACAGGTAAAACGGACTATTATCGCCGAAACGGGTGGCAGGAACTTGATCAGTATATTAGTCGTAAAAAAACACACGTTTATTATAAAGTGCTTCAAGAACAAAAATAATTATATTTTTTTTACAAAAACAGGAAACCGGTTACTGGTTTCCTGTTTTTTATTGACTTTTAGTAAAAGAAAAGAAACCACAATAAAGCGATAGAATCAAACAAACAAGAGATGATGCAGCCAAAAAGCCACCCAAAACATCACCTAAAAAATGGACGTTTACATACACTCGACTAAATCCAATTAAACAAGCATATAAAAAGCTAAAAAAACTAAGGAGATGGGCCCATGAACGCTTTTGACAATATTGATAAAGTAAGAAGCTACAAAGAATTGCAATGCCAAAACTCATCAT
This sequence comes from Turicibacter sp., assembly GCF_017941855.1. Lineage (NCBI taxonomy): Bacteria > Bacillati > Bacillota > Erysipelotrichia > Erysipelotrichales > Turicibacteraceae > Turicibacter > Turicibacter sp. The sequence continues at coordinate 8,653 of NZ_JAGAVR010000032.1, forward strand.
GGAATGACCACTTGGAAAACTGTAGCCACTTTCATCAATTAAATGTTCAAAGGTTGGACGTTCTCGCATGTAATGAAGTTTTAATAGTAGATTACTCAATGTTAAGGCTAGAACTGTGAACATGCATAGTAAGCTTTCTTTATATTTTTTGAAGAGAAGAAACATAAGGCAACTAGCACCCGTGACAAACAAAATAGGAAGAGGATTAGCTGACTTCGTTAAGCTGATGAGGATAAAATTAAAAAAAGGCGATCGAATAGAGGTCATCATGTGATAAATTTGGATTTGGATGGGAGTCAAATCATGTGAAAAGATATAGTCTGCTAAAGAAAAGAAAAAAAGGATACTGAGAATAGAAATAATCAATAAGAGACGACTCTTAGGGGTAAAGTGGAATTTTTTCATCGGGAACTCCTTTCAAGATTAGATTTTTTGAAAAATAGTCAGCCTTAAAAGGTCTAATTTTGAAATTTAGATACAAACTAATTCTGTCAGAATGTTTGATGCTTAGGATGGAATGGTTATAGTATAAACTATTTCGTTCTCTTAAATGACTTAAAATATCTCAAATTTTTTAGTTTTTTACCTAAGCGATATTTTGACACTTTTGTTGTAGTCGTGTTAAAAATTTAAAAAATAATTGAGGGGTATTGATGAAAAAGTTATTGTATATAACAGTTAATTCTAAACCAGAAAATGAGTCGGCAAGTAAAATGGTTGGACGTCGGCTCGTAAATCAAATTTTAGCAACCTATCATGATTTCCAACTTGAAGAGTTGGACTTGTATGAGGTTCATGTCCCAAGACTTGAATCCCAATATTTTGAGTCTCGTAACTGCATGATTAATCAAGAGGCCATTAATCAATTACCTAAAAAAGAACAAGAAGAAGTCCATAAAATTGTGAAATTATGTGACCAATTTGTTGAGGCTGATGTAGTGGTTATGGCTGCTCCGATGTGGAGTTTATCGTTTCCAGCTCCTTTAAAAGAGTATATGGATTGCATTATTCAAGTCGGACGCACCATTACATTCGAAGGACACCTTCCAAAAGGATTACTTGATGATAAGTTACGTTCAGTGATCTATGTCCAGTCTTCTGGAGCATCGATTCCGTTTATTTTAAGCCCATTTTTCAATAAAGGTTTAAATTACATCGAAGATATGATGAAGTTTATGGGAATTAAAAAGTTCGAGTCTTTACTCGTTGATGGAACTGGAACAACGGAAGAAGAAAAACAAAAAGCAATCGAAAAAGCAACAAATAAAATAGAAGAGATCGTCAAACATTTGACGTTTGAAAAGTAGGAGGTTTAACATATGCAATTTAAATTAGATGATACGGTTCAACAATTTAAACTTGATTTTAAAGGACTTTATGATGAGATTAAAGTAGATGAAAATTATTTTGAAAGTAAAGAAGGCCATGAAACGGTGGCCATTACGTTAACGAATGAATTAAAAGTTAAAGAATATATTCATTGTGTGGTGACATTCCCTGATGGTGGAGGGTACGATGTTGATTTTGTTTATCAAAATGATGAAGCAACGCCAGGGATTACAAAAGAGCATTATCCAACACTGGCAGAAGTGGTTGAAGGTTGGAAACGCTTCATTAGCTTATATAAATAACCAAAAAAGTTGGAACTTATGAGTTCCAACTTTTTTTGATATAATGAAGACCGTGAAAGGTAGGGAGTCAATGAATATGGAATCATTAGTGAATAAAGAGGGATTGAAAATTGTAGGGTCTTTAATCAAATTAAATCGTTTAAATCAAAAGATGTCTCAAGCGGCCTTATGCGAAGGGATTTGTGTTTCCTCTTATTTAAGTAAGATTGAAAATGGGGAAGTGATGCCTTCACTAGAAATGATTGAATTATTATTTGAACAGTTAGCAATTGAGTACGTGGCGAGTCCTGACTTTATCAAAGTCATGACGGATCGTTTTGAAGAATTTTTTGAAGAATTAAATTTTAATGGCTTTGTTCAATCAAAAGAGATTTTTAAACATCTCGAACAAGAGGAATTAAAATTAATTCACTCGCCTTTAATACTCGATTATTACTTAGTTAAACTCGCTCACTACTGTGCAACAGATGAACGTGAATGTCTTGAAGAAGCGTATCGTCTTTTAACGTCAGTTAAGCCGTTGTTAAACAAAACACAACGCTTTAGATATTACCTATATCAAGGAATTGACCTGCTTTATTATCATCAAGACTATGAATTAGCTAAACAATTTTTTGAACTTGCAAAACAAGAGCTTGAAACTGGCCGTTTGTACGAAATGCTTGCTAATGTTAGCTATAACAAGGCCAGTTTTATCAGGCGTTTCAGTTCGTGAGCGAAGCAAAACGGCGTTATGTTTTAGAAGGAAATTTAGTCAGTTTATCAGGGATATATGAATTTGAAGCGATGCTTGCGTATAAAACAGGTAGTTTTAAACAAGCCATTGAATTGTGTGAACGTTCAGGTGCCTATGCTCATAAAATGAATCGATTCGATTTGACACTGACGCCACTTCTTTGCAAGGCTTTTATCCACTACACACGTCAAGAATCGTTAAAAGTGAGTGAAAGTTTAGAAGAAATAGCAAACATTCAACAACACTTTCAAGCAACATGGCCGGTTTTGATTTTAATTGAATGTTTTGAAGCGAAAACAGTGAAAGACTTTGAAAATATCGAAAAACGATGTCATGAAGAAATGCGAGCGGCCATATTATTAATTGGATTTTGTGTCACAGGTGGTGTATTTAAAAAAGATGAATTATCATCATTAATTCAAAAGTATCAAACAACGCATCGCCGTTTTCTATTAATCGATGAATGGATTTTTTATTTGTTAAAAGAATACTACACTTCAAAACGCCAATATAAAGAGGTAGTAGGTTTACTAAAACGACAACAACTCTAGGTTGAGAAATAAGTCAACAATTTTGGGTGTTAAGGGTGAAGATAGCGTCCGTTTTTCCCAAAGCTAAGCTAGTGATAGGATCAGTAAAATGGTTTATAATGTGAAGCGAGGTGAGGGGAAATGGATTTAATTAGACAAAATAAAAATTTTCGATTAGTATTTTTAGGCGCATTAGTTTCAAGTGTAGGAGATGTGTTGTTCAATTTTGCCATTGGACTCTATATTTTAGAGTTAACACACTCAGCCTTTATGTTGTCACTATATGGAACGATCGGTGGAGTAACGTGGTTACTTCTAGCTCCGTTTGGGGGTGTCATGGTTGACCGAATTCCACGCGTTAAAGTGATTTATTTCACAGATTTTATTCGAGGAATTAATATCTTACTTTGTGGGCTCGTGATGTTAACCGTGGATCATGTGAATATCATCATGGCTTGTCTTTGCTTAAGTTCAGTCATTAGTTCGATAAATGGGGCTTTATTTGGTCCAGCTTCACAGGCGATTATTCCACTAACTGTAGAAGAAGAGCAACTAGTCAAAGCGAATTCTTTAATGTCTTTAATGTACGGCATTAAAGATGTGTTTGGAATGCTGCTGGCAGGGATTTTATACAGTTGGCTTGGACCTATTGTGATTATTTTTATTAATGGGTTTTCATTTATTATGTCAGGAATCACGGAGTTATTTATTAAATTAGATGAAAGTGAGCTACTAAAACGAGCACAAGAAAGTCATGTCTTAACCGATTTAAAAGAAGGGTGTCGCTATATTTTATGTCAAAATAAAGCCATCTTATGGTTGCTCATTATTTTGAATTTTAAAAACTTGGCACTAGGACCTATTCAATCGGTATTAGTTCCCTATTTAATGAATGAGCATCTTCACGTGAATGAAATGTATTTATCCGCTTTATATGTGGCGATGGCGCTAGGAGGGATTTTAGGATCGCTATGGGTTTCAAAAGAAAAAGTTTTAAAAACAAATGAAACCATAAAAAAATCACTATGGACGCTAATAATTTGTGTAGGGATACAGTGGGCGTTATTTGAATTGCTTGAATTAGGGCGCATTCCGTATCTGGGATTCTTTTTGTTCTTATTTATTCTCTTTATTATCTCAGGTGCGATTAATGTGTTACTTTATGTCCCAGTCATGGCTTCATTGCAACGTGTTGTGTCAGCAGAATTTTATGGACGTGTCATGTCTTTATTTACGATGATCTCATCGATTACTTCACCGCTTAGCTTGATGTTTGGCGGGATCCTCATTGATTATGTTGGAATTTCTATGATCTATCTCTTTTCTTTGTTTTTTTTAGCTCTTTCTATTTATTTGATGAAGGAATGGAAAACATTAAAACAACTTTAAGATGAACTGAAGGTAGTCAGTCAGAGTGGATTCATGTTATAATGCTAATCATGTAATCAAGATCAAGCACTTTGGAGGGATCAAATGTGAAAATAGGTTTTTTTGATTCTGGAATCGGAGGCTTAACCGTTTTAAGTGAAGCATTAAAACGATTACCACATCATGACTATTTATACTATGCTGACACGTTGCACGCACCTTATGGACCCAAGCCAAAGGAAGAGGTTCGTGGCTATATCTTTGAAGCCATTGAATTTTTAGTGCGCAAAGGAGCAGATATCATTGTGATTGCCTGTAATACAGCGACTAGTATTGCAGTCAATGACTTAAGAGAGAAATATCAAATTCCGATTATTGGGATGGAACCAGCAGTTAAACCGGCTATTGAATGGGTTCAAGAAAGCGGAAAACGTGTGCTTGTGACGGCAACACCGTTAACGTTAAAAGAAGAAAAACTACATCATTTAATTGAACGATTAGATCAATCACATGTGACTGATTTATTGCCATTACCTGATTTAGTTCGTTTTGCGGAATCGTTTGATTTTTCTCCCGAAACGGTTGTTCCGTATTTAAAAAAACAATTAGTTGATTATCAGATTTCAGATTATGGTGCGATCGTCCTTGGATGTACGCATTTTCCGCTCTTTGCGTCATCTTTTAAAGAGGTTTTTGAACCAGGCATCGAGTTGATTGATGGAAGTGTTGGAACGGTGACTCATTTAGCAAATATAATTGATACGATGAAAGGTGAGACGTCTAAAACATCGACGGTGACATTTTATCAATCGGGAAGAGAAATAACCGAAGCGAATGAAATCAAAGGATTTAATCGTATTCTCAATCAAATAGCGTCTTAAGTTTTGGTATATCTTTGTGACTTTTATCATATCTTTTTTTAGACTAAGATTTTAAGGTTTTGAAAGAAAAGATGAAGAAAAGTCGTGGTGATGAAATGGACTTTCAATCGGTTAATCCTGAATTATTTATTTTAGTTGGAGAATTACTCGGAAATGTTATTGCCAATGAAATTCCATTAAATGTCCAAAATGCGGTTGGAAACTGGCTTCAGTTGGTTGGACAGGCCATTTTAACATATAATGCACAACAACAGTATTATCAACAAGGACCTGGTCGGTATTTTACTCCGGATAGTTTTAATGTGGATAATCCCTTTTGTCAATCGAATCAATCCAATCAAGACGGGATGAGTGTTGAGCAATTGAGACAATTTCAAGAGACATTAGAACAATTAGTCAAAAGAATCGAAACGCTTGAACAAGAGCTAAAGACGATGAAGCAGAGTGGTTAAAATTAACAGTTTTTTCATTCATGAACTCATGATGGTAAGGGTATACTATACTTATCGGAGGTGATCATCATGAGACATTATAGTCATCAAGCGGCTAATCACACTAAAAATCAAATGGATGTTGAATTTGGATCTGAGTTTGCTCCAAAAGATCATTTTTTAGATCAAGAAGCACAACAAGCATTATTATCTGCTAAAGCAGGAGGAACGATTACCAAACGTTTAGTTGAGATTGGGGAACAAATGTTAATGAATGAACCTAAAAAATAAAAGGTTAAAACGATTAAAATGAAATAATGAACCATAAATGACGATGGAACTCATCTGATTTTATGGTTTTTTTATATGATATGTTGAAAAATAACACTTATTAAGATTAAATCTGAAAAGCGTTAATCCCTCTTTTTTCGACGCTGTCATTTTATATAATAATGATTAAAAGAATGAAAGATTAAGTTTAAAAGTGAAAGGGTTAGAAATATGCCTAAAAATCTCGGTATCTTCGTAATCTCGGGGATAAGTTAAGTGAAAGAAATGAAAGTTTAATGTTGAATAAGCGTTAATTATAAAAAAAAGACTTCTTTTTGACACAACTATGACACGATAAAGTCACAATTTTTACACATGAAAACACTTTTATTGGTAAAAACTATTTACTTTAGCAATAATTGGAAATATAATACACAATAACATCACATCAAACTAAGTCGTGATGAAATAAGGAGGGACCATATATGAATAAGAATTATTTATGGTTAGCTACTTGTTGTGCTTTAGTTGCCGGGGGATGTAGTAACAGTAATGATACTGCAGGTAATACAGAAGCGCCAAGTACTAATACATCAACAGAAAATGAAGGGACAGGAAGTACCGAAACAACAGACGTGTATCGTAATGATTATAACTACGTTTATAGTACTGATCCTGATACATTTGATTATGTGTATTCATTTCAAGCAGTTGATAATGAACATACGACTAACTTTGTAGATGGGTTGCTCGAACATGATCGTTATGGAAATTTAGTTGGAGCATTGGCAAAAAGCTATGAAGTAAATGATGATGCAACTGAATTTACGTTTCATCTTCGTGAAGGTGTCAAATGGGTGACAGACGATGGAGTTGAATACGCTGAGGTGACAGCTCATGACTTCGTCACTGGTTTACGACATGCCGTTGAATTTGATTCACAAACCTTATACTTAGTTCAATATACCATTAAAAATTTAGATGCTTATTATAATGGAGAAGTAGAGTGGGAAGAAGTAGGGATTAAAGCAGTGGATGACTATACATTAGTTTATACACTGGAGGCCCCAACGCCATATTTTCACACGATTACAACTTATTCAATTTTAATGCCAGTTAACCAAGAATTCCTAGAGTCAAAAGGAACAGGATGTAAATTAGGTGCTGCAGAACCATCTAGCTGTTCATTTGGGGAAGTTGCACCTGATGGAATTTTATACAACGGGGCTTATTTATTAAGTAACTTTACCTCAAAATCAGTCATTGAATACACAGCAAACCCTGATTATTGGGATGCTGAACATGTTTATATTCCAAATGTAAAATTAGTTTACTATGATGGTTCAGATCCAGATAGCTTATTCACATCATTTGATAAAGGAGAGTTCTCATCAGCCCCAGTTTATACAGATAACGCTGCTATTTATGCATCAGCTAAAGAAAAATATGGAGATAATATCTTCATTTCTCGTACCACCTCAACATCATTCTGGATTTCATGGATTTTTGACCGCAATCAATATGCGTCTCCATTAGATTCATCAGTTGATGTTTCGCCACAAACGGATAAACAAAAAGCAGATACAGCATTAGCCAAACAAAATACAGCCTTCCGTAAAGCCATTATGTATGCATCTGATATTTCATCCGTGAATTCTCAATATGTAGGAGAAGATTTAAAATATGGTCGTTTACGTAACACCTTAACGCAACCTGATTTCTTATTAAATAGTCAAGGTCAAACGTATGGTGAATTGGTATCAGCTGCTTTAACAGCTTCAAATCCAACGGAATATCCAGCTGGATTTGACTTATCAGATGGACAATTAGCTTACTATAATACGGATTTAGCGACTCAATATATGGCTCAGGCGGTTGAAGAGTTAAGTGCACAAGGCGTTGAATTCCCAGTTCAATTAGATGTGATTGTTAATGGTGAATCAGAAAAAGGATTCCGTGCGGCACAAGCTTATAAAGCAACAGTAGAGGCTAATTTGTCGGATGTTCAAATTAATTTAATTATTTCAGATTCTACTAATATGGCAGCGTCTAAAACAGCCGATCAAATGAACTGTGACTTATACATTGGAGCAGGTTGGGGACCAGACTATGGTGATCCTAAAACTTATGTGGACATCGTCGATCCAGATAGTGGAGATATGTTAAAATACTTCGGATTAAACTGGACAGGTTCAGAAGTTGGAGACGATGCAGCAGTTAAAGAAGCGATTGGATTATACGAATTCCAAGCCTTAAAAAATGCAGCAGAGGCTATCGTTGATGACTTAGATTTACGTTATGAATTATATGCAAAAGCAGAAGCTTACTTATTAGAAAATGCTATTCTTATTCCATATATTACACAAGGTGGTGGATATGCGGTATCTCGTGTTGTTCCTTATACTCAACCTTACGCAGCGTATGGTTTATCTGATAATAAATATAAAGGAATGCAAGTTTCTAATGAAGTCATTACGGTTGAAGAACGTGAAGCGTTAAAAGCAGATTGGGAAAGTAAATTAGGTCAATAGTTTGACTAGTCTATATGCGCTTTAAAGATTGGGGCGATGCCCTAATCTTTTTGCATATAGAAAATTTAATAAAGGGGGAATGTTAATGAAACGATACATGCTATATCGATTTTTAAGATCGCTATTTTCAATCTTCATGGTTATCACAATTGTCTTCACCTTAATTTACTCAGTTATCCCGCGTGATCGTGTGTTCTTTTCGGACAGTAATATCGAAAAAATCCAAAAAAGACCAGACGATTATGCAAACTATAAGAATATTCAATGGGAAAAGTTGGGTTATTTAAAATACGATACCATTCAAGATTATTGTAAAGAGTTATATGGAGCCGCAACAACGGAATATAGTAACTGTGTTTTACCTGAGTCACAAGAAACAAAAGATTATGTAGCTTTACGTGAAAAAGAAGGATATGAGGTTCAATATTTTACAGAATCAGGACAAGCTTTTGCGACACGAGACATTCCAATTTTACAACGTGCGCTAAATTGGTGGGGGAATCTAATTAGCTTTGATCATCCGTACAAAGTGCAATCAGAAAATAATCCTGATTTAGAACGTAAAGTTTATATTGGAAAAGATCATAATAATCGTCCTGCTGTGATGTGTACAGGATGTGAAAGTAAATATTTAATTTATTTTGATGGGAATTTTCCATTTATTCATCAAAACTTCATCACCTTTAGTTTAGGAACATCTTATCCAACGTATAATGGCCAAGAGATATTAGATGTCATTTCTGAAACACAAGGCTCTAAAAAGACAGAAGAAATCACCTTACCAAATGGAAATAAAGCAAATTCAGCATTAAATTTATATACGTGTAAATATAAAGATACACTAGATAATATTGATCAAAAGCAATTCGTAGATCATTATGCAAATTGTAAAACGAATAAAACGGATCCATCAATGGTTCAAATCTCATTTACCATCGGATTTATCTCGCTTGTTTTGACGTATATCATTGGGATTCCACTTGGGATTCAAATGGCGAATCATAAAGGAAAACTATTTGATAAAATGGGTCAATGGTATATCATTTTCATGATTTCGATTCCAGGTTTAGCTTATATTGTGTTAGTTCGATTCCTAGGGAGTAAATATGCTGATTTACCAGGAATGTTTCCAATGCTTGGTTCAAGTAACCCAAAATCATATATCTTACCGATTATCTCGCTTACCTTAATGTCAGTAGCAGGACGTATGATGTGGATGAGACGTTATATGATTGATCAAACGACCATGGATTACGTGAAGTTTGCACGCGCTAAAGGATTATCAGAAAATGAAATTTTCTTTAAACATATTTTCAGAAATGCAATCGGTCCTATTGCTCATGGACTTCCAGCGGCGGTTATTTTCTGTATTTCAGGGGCATTAATTACGGAAGCTGTCTATAGTATACCTGGGATGGGGAAAATTTTACCGGATTCTATCAATGTTTATAATAATTCAATGGTCATCGGAATTACATTCTTATTTACAACGTTAGCCATTTTCTCAACCTTCCTTGGGGACTGGTTGTTAACACTTGTTGATCCACGTATTACATTACATGAAAAAGGGGGACGTAAATGATGAGCGATTCAAGATTTGAATTTGTCAAAATAGATGTACAAGCATCTGAACATATTGCAGCACCAGCTTACTCATATTGGCGTTCTGTATCACGCGCCTTCTTTGCCAAAAAAACAACGGTTTTTTTATTAATTGTGGTGATTGTTTTTTCATTAATTGCTTTGATTCAACCGATTTTATCAGGATATGATCCACAAATCGTTCCTAATATTAATGATGCTTCAATGCGTTTTTTAGGACCAAGCGCCCAATATCCATTTGGGACTGATGATGTTGGAAATTCTGTTTGGGATGTCGTTTGGGCTGGAACGAAAACATCGTTAATCATTGGATTTATCGTGACATTAATTAATACAGTCGTGGGTGTTTTCGTCGGAGCTGTTTGGGGATTTTCGAAAAAAGTTGATAAATTTATGCTTGAAGTATATAACATTGTCTCAAGTGTTCCATATATTTTAATTGTCACCGTACTGATGTATGCGATTGGTCGAGGATTTTGGCAACTTGTGTTTGCAATGTGTGTCACTGGATGGTTAGGAACAGCTTATTTTATAAGAACGCAAGTGATGATTATTCGGGATCGTGAGTACAATTTAGCATCAAAATGTTTAGGAACGCCGACTGGGCGTTTAGTGACACGCAATATTTTACCGTACTTAATTTCAGTAATTATGACCATTGTAGCGGGAGATATTCCAGGTGCAATCGGAACAGAGGTAACGCTTTCTTATTTAGGTATCGGACTTGGAGTAGATACGCCATCTTTAGGACGTATGATTAGTAAATACGCGAATTATTTTAATGGATATCCGCATTTATTTTGGGCACCGGTTTTAGTGTTGGCAGTGGTGACAGTTTCGTTATATGTGATTGGACAATCGTTAGCGGATGCATCAGATCCACGTACACACATGTAGAAAGGGGAGTGTAAACATGAGTGTAAGAAAGACCGTTTTATCAGTAAAAGATTTAGAAATTCAATTTAAAGTTCGTGATCGACGTTTAAATGCGATTCGTCGCATTTCACTTGATTTATATGAAGGTGAAACCTTAGCTATTGTAGGAGAATCAGGTTCAGGAAAATCAGTTTTAATTAAATCATTTACTGGAATGCTTGAATCTAATGGGGAAATTGTTGGAGGAGAAATCCTCTTTGAAGGACAAGATATTAGTAAACTAAAAAAAAATAAAGAATGGGATGGCATTCGTGGGGCTAAAATTGCAACGGTTTTTCAAGATCCGATGACGTCTTTAAATCCGGTTCGAACGATTGGTTCTCAAATTGCAGAAGTAATCGTTAAGCATCAAAAACTAAATAAAGTAGAAGCAAAAGCGAAAGCCATCGATTTAATGAAACGTGTTGGAATTACAGATGCACAAAAACGATTTGGAGATTATCCGCATCAATATTCAGGGGGAATGCGCCAACGGATTGTCATTGCCATTGCTTTGGCTTGTCGACCTAAAATATTAATTTGTGATGAACCTACAACGGCTCTTGATGTCACGATACAGGCACAAATCTTGCAGTTAATTAAAGATTTGCAAGCTGAGTATGGATTTACAACGATTTATATTACGCATGACTTAGGTGTGGTCGCAAATGTAGCAGATCGCGTCGTTGTGATGTATTCAGGGCAAATTATTGAATATGGAGAGGTTGAAGAAATTTTCTATGAGCCAGCGCATCCGTATACATGGGCGTTACTTTCATCATTACCACAACTTGGAACTAAAGGAAATGAGCTCTTTTCTATCAATGGAACGCCTCCATCACTTTATAATGAGATTATTGGAGATGCCTTTGCCCCAAGAAATCAGTTTGCGATGCAAATTGATTTCGAAGAAGAACCACCATTTTTTGAAATTACGCCCACTCATTTTGCTAAAACGTGGTTACGTGATGAGCGTGCGCCAAAAACGGAAATGCCAAAAACGTTACAAAATTTACATGAAAAACTCGTGGCAATTTATGGAGAGGGCGCAAACGGAGGGGTGAACTAATGAGAGAACGTGAAGTTTTATTATCGGTCAAAGATTTAGAAATTAAATTTAAAGATTTTGTGGCAGTAAAAGATGTGAATTTTGATATTTATAAAGGAGAAACCTTCTCGTTAGTTGGAGAATCTGGATCAGGAAAAACAACCATTGGGCGTGCGATTATTCGTATTAACGACACGTCAAAAGGTGAAATTTTATTTAATGGGAAAAAAATTAATGGACGAATTACGCGAGATATGAATAAATACATTGTTAAAAATATTCAGATGGTGTTTCAAGATCCCGCTGCCTCATTAAATGAACGTGCGACCGTTGATTACATTGTTTCCGAGGGATTAATTAACTTTGGGATGTATGAAAATGAAGCAGATCGGAAACAAAAAGTTATTAAAGCACTTGAATCCGTAGGATTACTTCCAGAGCATGCCACGCGTTATCCTCATGAATTTTCAGGAGGACAACGCCAACGAATTGGAATGGCCCGTGCAATCGTCATGGAGCCAGAGTTTATTATTGCGGATGAGCCGATTTCGGCTCTAGATGTTTCAATTCGTGCGCAAGTGTTAAATTTACTAAAAAAATTACAACAGGACAAAGGCTTAACATATTTATTTATTGCGCATGATTTATCAGTGGTACGATTTATTTCTGATCGAATTGCGGTTATTCATAAAGGACGCATTGTAGAGTTAGCTGAGGCGGAAGAATTGTTTTTAAATCCGTTTCATCCGTATACAAAATCTTTATTATCAGCGATTCCAATTCCCGATCCTCGTCTTGAAAAAAATAAGCAATTAATTGTCTACACAGGCGAAGAGCATGATTATACGGTTGATAAACCTAAGTGGACTGAAATTAAAACAGGACACTTTGTATGGGCAAATGAAGCGGAAGCGCGTGAATATAAAAAGAATGCTAAAGTTAAATAAAGGGTCGTCTTAAAGGTCAGTTACATGTGTTTGTAGCTGACTTTTTTTGCTTTTAACAATTACAAGAAGAGGGAATACGATATAGTAAAGAAGGGGGGATAAGATTGAAACTAAAGAAATATAATCGGCAAAAGGCCATTGATTATGCAAGAAAATGGGCATTAGGACGCAATCCACTCTACCATGATTATGAAAATTATGGAGGAGATTGTACCAATTTTATTTCACAATGTTTACATGCAGGAGAAATTCCTTTTGATGTGAATGGGCGAGATGTTACACAAAAATGGTACTGGTATAGTGACCAGTCTCGAACTCCGTCCTGGACCTCAGCGAGACCTTTGAAAAACTACATCTTGAATAATAACAGAGAATTATCACAGAATTATGGGATTTATGCAAAACCTTGTCAATATGAAGAGTTAGAACTTGGAGATTTAGTCCAAAAAACAGTGAATGGTGAAATTACTCATACCATGATGGTCACAGCGCGTGTTTTTGATAAAAATGGTCAATTGATTGATTATCTAGTTTGTCAACACTCATATGACTTATTAGATTTTCCGTTGTCTCAAAAAGATGGAATTTTAAGTTTTATTAAAATAGTAGGTTATTATGATTGGTAATTTTGGATTATTTTTATTGAAATTTGAAGATATTTCAAATTGAATTCATACATGTTTTCGTGAGATAAAGTCATAATACTATAGTCGACCAAGTCGACAAGATTTTGAAAGTGAGGACTTAATCATGAGAAATAATAACAATGCAAAAAACAATGCAAAAAACCAAGCAAATGCACAAGCTAAAAACCAAACAAATGCAAATGTAGAATTCGCAAATGACTTTGCCAATACAAATGCAAAAAACCAAACAAACAAATTAGCTTCTCAATCAAATACTAAAAATAATTGCCGCTAGTTAGTTAGAATTTATCAAATTGGCAAGAAAAATGAGACAGATAGAGGTCTCATTTTTTTTATGTGTAAACTCTGAAAATGGAAGATTCACATGAAATTAACAGACATTTTTTTGAATTGGACACAAATAATAAGAGTGTCGAGATTCGACAAGAAAATGTGAGGTGTTAATGATGAGTCAAAAAGCGAAAAAATGTGAAGGTAATAATCAATGGGCAGGGCAAAAAGCAGCTGCTAAAGCTACTCAGTATCACGATAAAACCGAGTTTAGTAATGAGTGGGTATCAACGAATAAAGTAGCCGATTGCAATCACCCAACTGAAAAAGAATCACAGGGTGATCAAGAAGAGTCAGGATGCCATTGTTCACATAAGCATTAAAGCGAGGAAATAGCAAAAAACGCTATGAGATTGGTCATAGCGTTTTTTGTCATTTTCTAGTATAATAAAAATTGACGACATGAAGAAAGGGTGAGGACATGGAATTATTTGTATCAGATTTAGATGGGACTTTATTAAATAAGCAAAGCGAAGTCTCACAGACATCACGCCAAATTATTAATGATTTAATAGATAAAGGGGTGAAGTTTACCGTCGCAACAGCCCGTACACATGCGACTGTTATTGATTTACTAGAAGGATTAAAGATTGAAATGCCAATTGCCATTATGAATGGCGTGGGGATTTTCGATTTAAAAAATAGAAAATACTTGGAGATTGTGGATTTAGCAAAAGATACCACAATGTCTGTTTTAGCCGTTTTTGATAGCTTAAAACTAGAGCCGATGATTTATGGAATTAAGGATGATCAATTAAGTGTTTATTACCGTGAAATTAACAATGAAGTCGCACAAGACTTTTATTTAGGTCGTTGTGATAAACCATTGAAAACATTTAAACAAATTCAAGACTTTACACCATATATTCAAGATGAACAAATCGTAAATATTTTAGTCTTTGATAAGCTTGAGTTAATCGAAGAGGCTTATCGTCAAATTCAATTCATTGAGGGTGTGAGTGCAACATATTATAAAACACGTACAGAGGGATTTGGCTATATGGAATTATATAGTGCAAATGCCTCAAAAGCAAATGGAATCAAAGCGTTAGCAAAATATGCAGACTTTAGTAAAATCATTGGATTCGGAGATAATTTAAATGATTTACCAATGTTTGAACAGGCGGATGAAGCATATGCTCCTGCAAATGCGGTTCCTGAGATTAAAAAAATTGCGACAGGTGTGATTGGTCATCACAACGAAGATGCCATAGCCCTATATTTACAAGAGCGTTATCATCAAAATAATCAATAATTAAAAGAGCTTGGTTAATCTTAAACCAAGCCTTTTTATCAGAGATGAAAAATACAGGATAGAAATGGATACTATTTGCACAAGTGCATAAACTATAGTATTATATTAGTAACGCGTTGTAGTGGAGGAGGATGTTTATGGCGGTTTCGAAATACTATCGAATCGATGAACCAAATCAAGAAATTGGAAGTATTGAAATCCATTCACAAGTTTTTGAAGTGATTGCACATAATGCAACAGCAGAAATTGAAGGTGTTTCAAAAATGTTTGAAAGTATCTCACAATCCATCGCAGATACTTTTAATAGTAAAAAACATCGTAATGGTGTTGAAGTAGAATTTGATGAATCAGGGTTAACGATTGATGTTTATGTGAGTATTAAAGCCGGATATACCATTAATGAGGTGGCTGAAAAAATTCAGAAAAATATTCATCAAATGATTTATCATATGACATCAGTTAAAACACATGAAATTTATGTTCATGTCGTATCGATTGATTTTGACTAGTAAAAT
This sequence comes from Turicibacter sp., assembly GCF_017941855.1. Taxonomy (NCBI): domain Bacteria; kingdom Bacillati; phylum Bacillota; class Erysipelotrichia; order Erysipelotrichales; family Turicibacteraceae; genus Turicibacter; species Turicibacter sp. The sequence continues at coordinate 24,290 of NZ_JAGAVR010000032.1, forward strand.
AAACCACTTTTGGTGGTTTATTTTATTTTTTTCTACGTTTTGTTCATAAATGTGATAAGATATATAGTTGAAATTGTAGAAAATAGTATACAATATAAAAGTAGCAACTTAGAAGATTTGAATAGAAAGAGGGATTTTTGTGATTCGTCATGTTATACGTCAATTTGCAGTACAAACATTATATCAAATGGAAGTGGGGCAACTGACACGTGAAGAAGCCATTGAAAATATTGAATTAATGGTGGAAAGCTTAAAAGAAGAGGCGATTGAATTAATGGCCGAAGAAGTGACACCTCATCAAGCATTACAAATGGAACAAACTTTTAAATTAGATGAATTCTATTTTGAGTTAGTTAACGGGGTATTAACACATAAAGAGGAGTTAGATCAAATCATTAATGATAACCTTCGTGGATGGAGTCTATCACGTTTAAATAAAGTAGATAAAGCTATTTTACGTCTTGCGACATATGAAATGAAATATTGTCAAGACACAGCAAAGAAAATTGTTATTGATGAGGCGTTAGAGTTAACGAAAGAATTCTCAGATACAGGAGATGGAAAAGCACGTAGCTTTAACAATAAAGTTTTAGATCAAATTAGTAAACATATTGCATAGGGTGTGAGTCAATTGGAGCAAAAGCAACCATTAACCGTCAAAGCATTAACCAAATATATTAAATTAAAATTTGACTATGATAAAAATTTACAACACTTATTATTAAAGGGTGAAATTTCAAATTTTAAACGTCATTCCAGAGGGCATTTTTATTTCACGCTCAAAGATGATGAAGCTCAAATTAATGCGGTGATGTTTGCCAGTGCCGCTTCGCAAGTTTCATTTATGCCAAAAGAAGGGATGCAAGTCGTTGTAAAAGGGCATATTGCTGTTTATGAGGCTGGCGGATCGTATTCTTTGTATGTAAAAGAAATGACGGAAGATGGGATTGGAAATTTATATGTTGCCTTTACTCAAATGAAAGAACGTTTAGGTGCGGAAGGATTGTTTGATGCGAGATTTAAACAGCCCATCCCCCCTTTTCCTCATGCGATAGGTGTCATTACCTCTCCAACAGGGGCGGCGATTCGAGATGTATTATCGACCATTAAAAGGCGTTTTCCCCTTGTGAAGGTGTATGTTTATCCGGCTCTGGTGCAAGGAGAACAAGCAGCACCTTCAATCGTTAAATGTATTCAACAAGCAAATGAACTCAAACAAGTAGATACTTTAATTGTGGGGCGCGGTGGTGGATCAATTGAAGACCTGTGGGCTTTTAATGAAGAAATTGTGGCCAGAGCCATTTTTGAATCAAAAATTCCAATTATCTCTGCCGTTGGTCATGAAACGGACTTTACGATTGCTGATTTCGTCGCAGATCATCGTGCCCCAACACCGACAGGAGCAGCAGAAATAGCTGTTCCGAATGTCGTAGATGTTTTAAAACACTTGAATCAACTAAATGTGAGGTTAAATCACAATTTTAATGTTCAATTCGAACAAAAAAAGCAATGGCTTTCACAGCTATCGAATCATTATATTATGAAAAATCCTCATGCTTTATTTGAGCAACGTTTAGTTTATGTCAGTCAGTTAAATGATAAACTACAGTACCAATTACAACAACAACTGAGAAAACGTCAACAAATTTTAATGATGCATTCTAATCGATTGATTCAACACAATCCAAAGCAACGAGTGATGAATTATCAACACCAACTCGAATACTTGTCTAAAGCTTTACAAAGTGGAATGAATCAAGAGTTAGCAAATCAAAAACAACACTATGGATTACTTTTAACGAAACTCGACATGCTTAATCCCATGTCTATTTTGAAAAAAGGATACACGGTGACAACGAATGATAAAAACGAAATGGTGACGAGTGTTTCACAAGTAAGTGTGGGACAAAAAGTAACCGTTGCCTTTGATGATGGATCATTTGTTGCAGAGGTTGATGAAATAAAATCGATGTGAAAGGGTGAATCTTAGTGAGTGAACCAAAAATGAATTTTGATGAAGCATTAAGTCAATTAGAACAAGTGGTTCGTCAGCTAGAAGCTGGAAATTTACCACTTGAGCGTTCAATCGAGCTGTATAAGCAAGGAATGTCTTTATCTAATGAATGCCACCAAAAGCTTCAAAAAATTGAAGCAGAAGTTGCAAAATTAGTTGATTCATCAGGAAATGTCACGGATTTCGAGATTCCGGGGGAATAGTTCATGTTATCAACTTATATTGAAACGAATAAAAAACCATTTGAAAAGGTCATGTTTGACTTAATTGAATCAGAACCTATCCCATCAGAATTAAAAGAATCGATGCTTTACTCGTTAAAAGTAGGAGGGAAGCGATTAAGACCTATTCTGTTATTTGCTGTGTTAGAATCTTTTAACCTCGCACCACAAAAAGGATATCACGTCGCAGCAGCACTTGAAATGATTCATACTTATTCCTTAATTCATGATGATTTACCTGCAATGGATGATGATGCATTGCGTCGTGGGAAACCAACCAATCACATTGTTTTTGGTGAAGCAACAGCTATTTTAGCAGGTGATAGTCTATTGACACATGCCTTTAAAGTCATTGCAGAAGACGAACGATTGACGACAAATCAACGATTATCGTTGATTCAAGCATTATCGTTAGCCTCTGGACCTATGGGAATGGTAGCAGGTCAAGTTCTTGATATGGAAGCTGAAGTTAAAGCAGTGTCTTTAGAACAACTCAAACAGATTCATGTGAATAAGACGGGGCGATTAATCGAATTTGCGATTGTAGCAGGAGCGATTATTGCGCAGGCTGATGATGAAGTCATTAACCAGTTGAAACAATTTGCGTATCATCTTGGACTTGCCTTTCAAATTAAAGATGATATTTTAGATGTTGAAGGTAGTACAGCTGTGTTAGGAAAAAACGTAGGAAGTGATTTAGTAAATGGAAAGAGCACTTATGTGTCATTAACGTCTTTAACAGAAGCAAAAAACATGTTAGAAGAAGAAATTAAGTGTGCTAAAGTAATCTTACATAACCTTCCAGTTTCAACAGCTGTCTTAGAAGCTATTACCGATTACATTAAAGACCGTCAAGCTTAATAAAAATGGGGGCGATTAGACTTAATCGTCCTTTTTTTGACGATTTATCTTCATTTATAATGAATAATGGATGGCTACTGGTGGGAAAAAAAGTCGAAGTGTGGTATGATGATAGAATAAAAATCAAATATGGTTATATTTGAGAAGAAAAGATTAATAATAAAGGTGAAAATGAGGTTGGAGTGATAGAGATGTATAACATCAAGGAGATACAAGATCCTACGTTTATAAAACAATTATCGAATCGACAATTGAAAATTCTTTGTAAGGATCTTCGTACGTTCTTAATCGATTCGTTATCTAAAACAGGTGGACATCTGTCATCAAATCTCGGGGTGGTTGAATTAACCGTTGCTTTGCATAAGGTATTTAACTCACCAGAAGATAAATTTATTTGGGATGTAGGACATCAAAGCTATATCCATAAAATCTTAACAGGAAGAGCAAAGGATTTTCCAACATTAAGACAGTATAAAGGGCTGTCAGGCTTTCCAAAGCGAAAAGAGTCAAGCCATGATTGCTGGGAAACTGGTCATGCCTCTACCTCTATTTCAGCTGCAGTTGGAATGGCTTACGCCAGAGATTTAAATGAAGATGATTATCATGTCATTGCTATTATCGGTGACGGCTCATTAACAGGTGGAATGGCATATGAAGCTTTAAATCATATTGGACATACGAATAAGCGTTTAATCGTCATTTTAAATGACAATGAGATGGCAATTTCACCGAATGTCGGAGCCTTACATAATATTTTAGGAACGATTCGAACAACAGATTCATATTTAAATACAAAACGTCAAGTCAAAGCTGTTTTGAAGGGAAATCAGGTGTTAAATGGTGTGATTCACCGTACAAAGGGAAGTGTTAAGCGATTACTTATTGGAAATACACCTTTTGATGCGTTAGGATTTAAATATTTTGGACCCGTTGATGGACATAATCTGAATGACCTGATAAAGAATTTGAATTTTGCTAAAAAAGCGGATAAACCGGTCCTCATTCATGTGAAAACTACAAAAGGAAAAGGATTCTCGTTTGCCGAACAAGATAAGCTAGGAACATGGCACGGCGTTGGAAAATTTAATAAACGAACGGGAAATGTTGCGGGAGATAAAAAAGAAAATCAAATTTCTTGGAGTAAATTGATTAGTAATGGGTTAATGGAGCTAACAGCGCACGATAAACGTTGTGCAGTGATTACACCCGCCATGATTAATGGGTCGGCATTAAATGAATATGCCAAGCGTTATCCCGATCGTTTAATCGATGTGGGGATCGCAGAAGAGCATGCTGTTACGATGGCAGGTGGAATGGCGACTCAGGGAATGAAACCATTTGTTTCAATCTATTCGACGTTTTTAAAACGTTCATATGATCAAATTCATCACGATATTGCGAGACAAAATTTGGATGTTGTCTTTGGGATTGATCGAGCAGGGATTGTTGGAGCAGATGGCGAGACCCATCAGGGGCTTTATGATATTGCAATGCTTCGTCCAGTGCCTAATATGACACTGATGATGCCTCGTAATGGGGAAGAAGCATACAATCTTCTTTATACCGCTTATCAAACGCCAGGACCATTTGCAATGCGTTATCCACGTGGTGATGTTTGGCAAGTTGATCCTCATTATCATGAGTGGAAAATGATTGAAATTGGATCTTGGGAGTGGTTAGCAACCGCTCAGGATGCAGTCATTGTTTCAATGGGGCCGGTTTTAAGTGAATTAGCTGAATTAGTTGAGGAACTAAAGTTAGAAGGCCTTCACATTGGATTGGTTAATGCAAGATTTATTAAACCGTTGGATTATAAAATGCTTGATGAAATAGCCGCCTTACAGGTTCCGATCATTGTTTATGAAGAATCAACGTTAATAGCAGGACTCGGATCAGCCATTTTAGAGTATTACAATGAGACAAACCAAAGGGTTGAGATCAACCGATTAGGAATTCCGGATATTTATGTTCAACACGGTCGTGTCTCAGAAATTTTAGAAGAACTTCATTTAACAATCGAAGATGTTAAATTAGAAGTGATGCGTAGCTTAAAGAAATAGGTCGGTGTAAGTTAATGAAAAAAGAACGAATTGATGTGTTATTGACACAACTTGGATATTTTAATTCACGTGAAACAGCTAAGCGTGCCATCATGGCAGGGCTTGTTTTAGTGGATCAACAACGAATTGATAAACCGGGAGAAAAGGTTCCAGTAGAATCAAATATTACTGTAAAAGGAAACGTTTGTCCTTATGTCAGTCGAGGTGGATTTAAGCTTGAAAAAGCCATTAAAGCCTTTAATTTAGATTTAAAAGATAAAATTATTATTGATATCGGATCCTCAACAGGAGGATTTACAGATTGTGCCCTTCAAAATGGTGCTAAACTCTCGTATGCCGTTGATGTGGGTTACAACCAATTAGACTGGAAAATTCGTCAAGATGAGCGAGTCATTTGTATGGAACGTACAAACTTCAGATATATGACACCGGAAAATCTAACGCATGGTGTTCCTGAATTTGCATGTATCGATGTTTCATTTATCTCATTAAAAATCATTTTCCCAGTTTTAAAACAATTATTAGCAAAAGAAGGGCAAGTGGCAGCGTTAATTAAGCCACAGTTTGAAGCAGGAAAAGATCAGGTAGGTAAAAAAGGAATTGTGCGTGATCCTAAAATACATATCAAAGTTATTCAAGAAATTGTGGATTTCTTAACTGCTTTAGAATTAAGTGTATTAGGATTAACTTATTCACCGATTAAAGGTGGCGAAGGAAACATTGAGTTTTTAGTTCATGTTGGAAACAATGAACAGTTGACAACTTTAATTACTGAAAAAGAAATTATTAATGTGGTAACGGAAGCTCATAGTCAATTATAAACAAAAGAAGCGAAAAGAGGGGAGATGCATATCTCTCCTTTTATTATTTTTGAAACAAATGTTTGTTTTTTTAAAAAACGAGAGTTGAACAAATGTTCTATTTTTGATATAATGTGAAACAAATGAAATGAATTTTGGTAAGAGATATAGCTTATCGTGACATAAGAATAAAATAAAGATAATTTGAACAATATAGTGGGTGATTATATGTTATCGCATTTATCAATTCAAAATATGGCCATCATTGAAGGGTTACAATTAGATTTAAATCAAAAAATGACGGTGTTAACCGGAGAAACGGGAGCCGGAAAATCAATTATTATTGATGCTATTTCATTATTGATTGGAGATCGTGCCTCAACCGATTTAATTCGTCATCATGAAGAAATGGCAGTGGTTGAAGGCGTTTTTGAAATTGAGAACAATAAACCGTTAAAATCTTATCTAATCGCACATGATATTCCATTTGAGACGCAATTAATTGTTAAACGTACCATTAAACGTTCAGGTAATGGCCAAATTCGAGTAAACGGAGAATTAATGACAGCCAATCAACTAAAAGAAATTGGTCAATATTTAGTGGATATTCATGTTCAACATGATACACATCGATTATTTAATCAAGATTATAATTATCAATTAATTGATAACTTTGATACATCTGATCAAATAGAGAAGGCTAATAAAGCGTATCAAAAGGCTTTAAAGGGGTATAACGGAGCGAAGAAAAAGTATCTCGATTTTAAAAAAAATGCAGATGAAATTCAAAAGCGAATGGATTTAATTCTTTTTCAAAAAAGTGAAATCGAAAAAGTCAATCTGAAAAAGGGTGAATTAGAAGAGCTTGAAGATCGTCGCCATATCATTTTAAATTCGGATAAATTACATAAATCATATACTCAAATTTTATATAATTTAAAAGGAGATGGCGGTGCCATTGAAAAATTATATGAGGCCTACAATCAAACTCAAATGCTTGCTAACATTGATGAAGAGTTAACACCTTCTGTTTCACAAATGGCGGATATTTATTATGGCTTAGAAGAGTTTTTAATGATGATTAATTCGAAGTTAGATGAATTAAATTATTATCCAGAAGAGCTTGACGAAATTGAATCACGATTAAATGAACTGCAAATGTTAAAACGAAAGTATCGTATGGATATCGAAGAAATCATGACCTACCATGCTCAAATTGTGGAAGAGTTGGCCCAAGTTGAGGATTTTGATCACTATGAGAAAAACCTTCATGAGGAATTAAAAACTGCTCATCGGGACTTAATTGAAGCGGGAGAGGTATTGAATCAACATCGTCAAGAAATTTCAGAGGTGATTAAGACTCAGCTGATTCAAGAATTAAATGATTTACAGTTATTTAATACTCAGTTTGATATTGCCTTTACACGCCATCAAACCGATGAAATAATTCAAGGATTTTATACGATCAATGGAATTTATGATATTCAATTCTTATTAAGTACAAATAAAGGAGAGCCAATGAAACCTTTAAACAAGGTAGCATCAGGTGGAGAGTTATCTCGAATTATGTTAGCCTTAAAAACGATTTTGAATCGTGGTCAATTCATTTCAACCATTATTTTTGATGAAATCGATACAGGAGTTAGTGGTCAAGTTGCTTCAAGTATTGGGGCAAAAATGAAAGAGATTGCCAAACAAAAACAAGTTTTATGTATCACGCATTTACCACAAGTTGCTTCACTCGCAGATTATCATATTCATGTCTCTAAACATGAACGCAATGAACGCACCATTACGTCTGTTAAATATTTAACACTCGAAGAGAGAATGCATGAGATTGCGAGAATGTTAAGTAGTGATAATATTACGGAATCGGCAATATTAAATGCGAAACAATTATTACAAAATCATTAATAAATATGAAGAATTCCTTTTTTTTGAGCGCTAGAGTAGAAAAATTGGAATTCTTTTTTTTAGATATTTGAGATTGAAAGAGCCATAATAATTTTGTAGTTCGTGTCGAATAAAGTTGAAAGGAGGCGCAATATGAATCAAAAATTTAATAAAAATTTAAAAAAAGTTTATAATCTTTTGATATTTGTCTTCTCATTAATCAGTATTGTCGCTCCTGCAAGTGAATATGCATGGGCCAAAACGGATAATGAACAACTTTTACACATTGATGAAAAACGAAAAATCTATGAGGTTTCTCATCATCGATTCGAAAAAACAAACACAGTGGCTTCAGTCGACCGATATATGCTTATTCCGGGTGGTGATGCCATTGGAATCAAGATTCAAACAGATGGATTAGTCGTCGTGGATACTTATTTAGTCAATACCTCTAATGGAGCGATTAATCCGGCTAAAGAAGCAGGAATTGTGAAAGGTGATTTAATTGTAGCTGTGAATAATCAAAAAATTACGACTGTTGATGATTATAAGCAGCAATTATTATTGAGCCAAAATAGTGGTCAATTGATCTTAACTGTAAATCGTCAAGGCAAAATTGAACATGTTACGGTTCATCCGGTGACGTCTACAGAAGGCGTCACCACGACGGGACTTTATCTACGTGATAAGTTAGCTGGAATTGGAACCTTGACATTTATTGATCCAAATTCCTTGAAATATGGAGCACTTGGACATGAAATTATTGATCAAGATACCAATCAGTTAGTGACGGTGAGTTATGGAGAAATTATAAACTCCAATGTGACAGCAATTCGTAAAGCGGCAACAGGTAGACCAGGTGAAAAAGTGGCTGACATTTTATTTGATCAAAAGTTAGGAACACTGGAAAAAAACAATAACTTCGGTATCTATGGTGTTATGGGAAATGCTGATACATTTAGTAAAGAACCGATGCCAATTGCTTATGCGAATGAGGTAAAAACTGGTCCAGCTCAAATTTATACTGTATTAAATGGAAATAAAGTTGAGGTATTTAATATTAACATTACCGAAGTCAATCCTCAAACACAAAAAGCTATTAAAGGATTAAAATACGTGGTAACGGATGAACGCTTGCTCAATGAAACCGGTGGAATTGTTCAAGGGATGAGTGGTAGTCCAATCATTCAAGATGGAAAAATTGTAGGTGCTGTTACTCATGTATTAGTTCATGATGCGACGATGGGATATGGTATTTTTATTGAGTGGATGCTACAAGAAGCGGGAATTGATTATTTAAATATTCAAAGTACAACGAATGTAGCTTAGCTAAATACCCAAATTCGACAAAATTCCACATTGTGAGGTGAATATTCGCTCTTTGTGAATAAAAGACAAAACATGATAAAAAATATTTGTCGAATAGAAAAAGTAAAATTTACAATATTTTAAAAATTTACAAGTAATCATTGAAAAATGTAAGGAACTGTAATTTAATAGTAATATAAACCGTAAAAAATTAGGGGGACAAGAGATGAGTAAATTAAGAGTTCTATTAGCGGACGACAATAAAGAATTAATTACTGTACTTTCAGAGTATATTTCTTTACAAGACGACATGGAAGTAGTGGAAGTAGCGGGAAACGGGAATGAAGTTTTATCGACATTACGTCAACGTGAAATTGATATTTTATTATTAGATGTTGTAATGCCTGATTTAGATGGTGTGAGCGTACTCGAAGAATTACGTGAAAATCCTTCAATGTATCGTCGTCCACGTCATATCATTATGTTCACAGCTTTCAATCAAGAAAAAATTATGATGCGTGCTGCTGAATTAGGAGCTTCATATTTTATTATGAAACCATTTGAAATTAATAAAATTGTTAAAATTATTCGTGACATTAACGTACGTTTTGATGCTGTAGAACCATCAAAACCATCAGTGAACGCCTTATACTCAAGCCGCCCTGTTGTAAAAGAGTTTGACTTAGAGGCTGAAATTACGAATATTTTACATGAAATGGGTGTGCCAGCTCATATCAAAGGATACTTATACTTACGTGAGTCAATTAAAATGGTTTATAACGATATTGAATTGTTAGGATCAATTACAAAAGTATTATATCCAGATGTAGCAAAAAAATATAAAACAACGGCTTCACGTGTTGAGCGTGCGATTCGTCATGCCATCGAAGTAGCATGGAATCGCGGAAATATTGAAGCGATCTCAAATATTTTTGGCTATACGGTAAGTGTATCAAAATCTAAACCAACGAACTCAGAGTTTATTGCGATGATTGCCGATAAACTTCGTTTAGAACATAAAAATAAAGTTGCATCTTAATAATCAAACAAAAAGAGTATTGACCGAATCAATACTCTTTTTTATTTTTTTCTTTAAACAACTCACGTTTAAAACGTTTTTTTAATATACTATCGCAGTGGTAAATCTAAAGAACAATTAGCAAGCAAATCGTTAATTGTTCTTAGAAAGGAGAAGCAAGCTAACTAAATAAGGAAATTTAACTAATGAACGTTATGTCTCTTTAATAGAATGGCTTGTAAACGTGAGACAATGAGTGAAAAATATATAAATCATCAGATTTTAACCTGTTCTTGTCCAGTTTGTCATGCAATAAAGCAAAGTTTTTATCCGATTGATTTTTATCATTATCCAATTGATCAAAATTCAGGAATTCCGTCAATTAATATTCCAGTTGAAATTTTACCAGAAAACAAATCATCAAATTCGCCGATGGTAACCGATTATGCTAATAGGAGCTCAGCATGGATAAGTGATGAAGAGGCAGTCTTTTTACAATATGCAACTCATCCTATTTATGAGTTTCGGGGAGTGTGGGTGACAACTGTTCGAAATAGTGACTTTCCAAATAAGGCAGTTTTTGAAGATGGAACATTCGATTTAGAGTTATTTAAACGTGAGTTTTTTTCAATTTTAAAGCATTGTAAATTATTAAATCTAAATGCCATCTTTTTTCAAGTAAGACCTCAAGGTGATGCATTTTACGAGTCTAAGATAAATCCATGGAGTGAATTTTTATCTGGACAACAAGGCGTAAGGCCTGATTGGGGAGATTTTGATCCATTAGAATGGATGATTACCATGACGCATGGTGCCGGTCTTGAATTTCATGCATGGTTTAATCCATATCGCTTAAGTTCTATTTCTAAAGAGGGAAATTCTAAAGAGGAATTGTTAAATCGCCTAGCTCCTAATCATTTTGCAAAAAAAAATCCACAATATGTTTATTTCTTTGACGGTCAAATTTTCCTAGATCCAGGATTTCCTCAAGTCCAAAAGCACGTGATTCAAAGTGTGATGGAAGTGGTCCAAAATTATTCGATTGATGCGGTTCATTTTGATGATTATTTTTATCCCTATTCCTATCTAACGATAATAGATGGTGAACCTAAAGAAATAAGTTTTAATGATGAGAGTCCAGATATCGAGACCTATGAAACGTATCATCAACCTGGACAAAGTATTAAGCAGTGGCGTGAATATAACGTTAATTCACTGATTTATTCCTTGTCCTTGTCCATCCGTAAATACAATCGAGAAACAGGCAAAAGTATCGCATTTGGTGTGAGCCCGTTTGGAGTTTGGGCATCAAATTTTGAACAATCTGTCGGATCAAAAACGTCTCCGTACCAACTTTCTTCATTAGATGAATACGTGAATTCAAAATTATGGGTTGATGAGGAGTGGGTAGATTATTTAATCCCACAAAACTATTGGTCGTTTCACGATCCCTTATCTCCTTTTGGTGAAGTGGCGAATTGGTGGAATGAGGTGGTTAAATCCTCAAGAACACAACTATACATGGGAATTGGTCTTTATTTATACCTAGAAGATAACCAAAATCCTTCTTGGCAAGAGGCTCGAGAAGTAAGCAATCAAATCAAATATACAAGAGTATTATCAAATGTAGAAGGATTTGCTCTTTTTACCTATCGTAATTTGGTTATGAGACCTCAGTCTAATGTAGCCGGTCAACAAGTTTTAAATGTAGCACTTGAGTACCTGAGTTTGGATGTATTGAAATATAAAAGTTTAATCCCACCTAGAACCTGGTTACAAACTAAAGCAATTCATCCTGTTAGTGGATTGCAAGTTCGACGTTGTGAAGACGATAACTGTTTAGTATTTTATGATCAGCTAGATAATGACAGTCAGTATTATGTTATTTATCGTTGTGAAGGGGCAGTGGAAAATTTTGATTTTAATGAGGCTGCCAATATCTTAGACGTTATCGGACGGAATTATGGAGAGGCGATGCAACACTATACGGATATTGAGATTGATGAAAATCAAACTTATACTTATGCCGTCACGGCTCTTTCTCAAGCCCAAGTCCAATCGCTAGCAGTAGCTTATGTATTCATGCCCTAAATAAAAAAATCATTTACTCCTTAGTAAATGATTTTTTTGTTTTTTATTAGAATAAAGTATTATTCAGACGCGCAATAACGTAAGCAACCATTGAGATTAATGGAGCCACAACAAACGATAAAGCTAAAATTAATAATAAGATTTTTGTCCCCTTCATTTTGTTTAAATTATGCTTTGCTTTTTTCGCCATATAAAATTCACCTCTAAGACAAAGTTTGCTATAATGTTTAATGTAACTTAATCTATTATAATATAAATAAGTAGAAAAAGAAAGAGGATTTACCGTGGGAGAACCGATATTTAGAATTATATTCCATATTGACTTAAACGCTTTCTTTGCCTCGTGTGAAGCCATCCTACATCCAGAGTTGAATCAACAACCACTAGTGATTACAGGTGAGAAACAGTCAAAGCGAGGGATTGTCGTGACAGCAAATTATGAAGCGAGAAAATATGGGATTCATAGCGCGATGCCCTTGATGCAGGCCAAGAAAAAATGTCCTCATTTAGTGGTGGCACCTGTTCGCTTTGATCTATATCGTAAAATTTCGAAGCAATTTATTCAAATTTTACAGGAATACTCTCCGTTAGTTGAAAAAGCCTCGATTGATGAGGCTTATGTTGATGTGACGCATCACTATCAAAATATGCATCCGTTAGTGCTGGCTCAGCACATTCAAGCACGAATAGCAAAAGATTTACAAATTGGATGTAGTATCGGAGTGGCGCCCAATAAATTTTTAGCCAAAATGGCATCAGATATGAAAAAGCCAAATGGGATTACCGTCCTACGAAAACGCGATTTACAGACGATGCTTTGGCCCATGTCCATTGAAGAAATGTTTGGGATTGGCAAAGCATCGGCACCCAAATTAAGACAATTTGGTATTCATAAAATTGGTGATTTAACGACCATTGAAGATGTCGAAAAATTTCAACAACTTTTTGGAAAGCATGCTCTTAAGTGGATTGAAGATGCGAAAGGTGAAGATAAAACACCCATTAATCCAAATAAATATGAGGAATTATCAAGCATTGGTCATTCAACAACTTTTCCAAAAGATTATAGTTTTGAAATCGAATTAAAACAGCAAGCGAAGTTAATGTGCCAAAAAACGGCGAATCGATTAAAACAACATGGTGTTTATGCCAAGACGGTTAGTTTGCAGATAAAAGAAGCGAATTTCAGACAGAGTAGTCGAAGTAAAACGCTCACGATTCCAGTGCAAACCGTCGATGAGCTTTACGCTGTGATTGAGGAGCTATTTGATGAGCATTGGGAGGGTGAGCCTCTGCGGTTGATTGGCGTCAGTACCTCTAATTTAGTGAAGACGAAGAAAGTGACAGAACAGCTTAATTTATTTAATTATCAAAATTTTGCTGAAGAAGAAAAACTAAACCAACTATTGCAAAAAATTAAAACAAAACACGGAGAATCCAGTATTTTTAAAGGGATTAAGAAAGGTGAGAATAAAAAATGATGAACTTAGAAGAAAAACAAGTTAGCACTAAAACTTATTATACAAACCCATTTCTAAAAGTGACTGAAGATGAGGTGATTTTACCAGATCAAAAAGAGGCTAAACGCGTCGTAGTCCATCATCCGGGTGGTGTGAATCTAATTGCGTTAGATGAGGAGAACCGTTTGTTATTAGTCGAACAATATCGCTATCCGGTTGGAAAAACAACACTTGAAACACCAGCGGGAAAAATTGAGCCAGGAGAAGAAACAATCATTACAGCAAGACGTGAACTTGAGGAAGAAACAGGCTATACCTGTGATTGTTTAGAACGTGTCGGACGTTTTGCAACATCACCCGGTTTTTGTAATGAATACATTGAAAATTTCTTTGCTAAAAATATTCAAAAATTAGATCATAAGGTCGCAGGGGATGACGATGAGTTTTTAAACTTATACCGTGTGACAAAAGAAGAAGCCATTCAGTATATTGAATCAGGATTTATTTGTGATTTTAAAACGATTTACGCGATTCAGTATTTAATGATGTATCATATTTGGTAAAAATATCGATTTTTAAAAAATTAGGATCAAAAGGAAAAAAGACGATGAGTTAATTTTATAAAAAAATTAAATAATTTTATGAATTATATCATAAACTTCCCACCCTATTACATAAGTTTGAGTATAAAGGGGGGAAGTGCTCATGGTCGCACACAAAAAACGTCGCAAAAAAACATTTAACTATGTCTTATATGTCATGTATGTCCTACTATTACTCGTCTTAATTGGAGATATCATTGGCTCTTCGCTTTACGTTAAGCTTGAACAAGCTTCACAAACATCTTTAATGTCTTATGTTGGAGACAATATTAGTTCATTCGATCCAAATCAATGGTCATTTAATCAATTGTTTTATAAACAATTTATGTATCAAGGAAGTATGTGGGTACTTGGGTTATCTATTATTGGAATTGTGGTCAATTTGTTTTTAGTCTTTTTAAAAGGCGTGATTGCTGGATTTAATGTGTTTTTTATCTTTCAAACCTTATCTCCACTTTCAGCACTAATCACAAGCTTTTTATGGCTATTGCAATATTTATTGATTTTAGGTGTCACCATTTTAAGTGGGTATTTCAGTATTCGTTTTGTCATCTTACTGTTAAAAATTATTTTTGTGAAAAAAAATAATGCGTTACTTCAAAAGCATTTTCTATATTATTTCTATCAATTAGTCATTGTCATGGTTTTAACCTTGGTAACCTCAGGTTTAACTTATTTCATTCAACCGGTTGTGTACCATCAGTTTGAAAAAGCAGGACAAACAGATGCTTTAGAGGCTAAAGAATCGGCAGATGACTTTTTATCGACTCATGAGGGAGCAACATCTGACGTTTGGTTGCAAATTGATGTAAATTTCGATTCAGAAGTGATATAATAAAGATAGAAATTTAAAAACGTAATACAAGATGGTGAAAAGATGAAGCAACTTTCGCAATATGAAACTTTGATTGTTAAATCAGGATCGAAATTAACAAAGCAACGTAAACAAATACTAAAGACGATTGTGACCCATTCTGATGAGCACTTCTCCGCTGAGTCACTTTATGATTTAGTTAAACACTTAGATGATACGATTGGGATTGCGACTGTGTATCGCACATTAGAATTATTCGAAAAATTAAAAATTGTTCGTAATGTTAAAATTAAAAATGATGGGATTAATTATTATGATTTAATGGAGCTAGGGGAAGAAACTCATTTACATCATCATTTAATTTGTACAAAATGTCAAAAAATTATTGAGATGGCAGATGAACTTGAAAGTTATGAGTCATTTATTAAAGAAAAATATGGATTTGATGTGATTGACCATGACTTAACTTTCTATGGGATTTGTAAAGAGTGCCAATCATCAATTCAATAAAAGACTTCTACCCTCGTGTAGAAGTCTTTTTTAAATAAAGGATAGGGAAATTATGAATAAAAATTATCAGTATTATTTAAATGACTTTTTAGCACATCTATTAATCGATCGTGGGTTGAGTTTAAATACCAAGATTAGTTATGAACGCGACTTAACAGAATACCTTCTTTATTTACAAAATCAATCGGTTCATCAGTTGGACGAGATTAGGCGAGAACATGTGCAACAATATTTGATAACGTTATATGAACGGAACCTAAATACAAAATCAGTTGCAAGACATCTTTCTGCCATTCGTTCATTTCATCAATATTTAATGATTGAGAAAATTTCAAATACGAACCCATGTGAACTCATTGAATCACCCAAATTAAAACGTCACTTACCTGAAATCTTAAGCATTGACGAAGTAGAGCACCTGTTGAGTAGCTTTAATACGAAGACAGTGAATGATATTCGGAATAAGGCAATGGTTGAACTGATGTATGCTTCAGGACTTCGCGTCAGTGAATTACTTCAATTAAAGCTTGATGATGTTCACTTATCGATGATGTTTGTACGATGTGTTGGAAAGGGAGATAAAGAACGTATAGTTCCGATTGGTGAAGTAGCGACTGAATTACTTCAGCTTTATTTAGATACCGCGCGTCCAAAGCTTTTAAAAAAATCGAATGATTGGTTATTTTTGAATCGGTTTGGAGAAGTAATGACGCGACAAGGGTTTTGGAAAATCTTAAAAAAACAAGCGAAAGAAGCGGGAATTGAGAAGGAAATATCACCTCATAAATTACGTCATTCCTTTGCAACTCATTTAATTGAAAATGGAGTTGATTTGAGACTTGTCCAAGAAATGCTGGGTCATTCTGATATTTCAACGACTCAAATTTATACACACATAAGTAAAGAACATCTAAAAGATGTCTATGATTTATACCATCCGAGAAGTCAAAAAGACGATGTTGAAATTTAATCCTTTTTCTCGCCAATTTAAGGAATTTGAACTATAATAAATATAGATGCAAAAAATTAGAATAATAATAAATGACTAGTTTTAGGCAGAAGAAAGGACGTTGTATATGAAATATAATCGTGTATTTTTAGTTATAATGGATTCTGTTGGAGCAGGGGAATTACCTGATGCCAAAGACTATAATGATACAGGAGCTAATACGCTTAAACATATTGCACAAACAGCAAAAGGATTAAACTTACCTCATTTACAATCATTAGGACTTGGAAGTATTACGGAGATTGAGGGCGTGGCTCCGACAACTCCTGCCAAAGGATACTATACAAAATGTGAAGAATTATCAGTTGGAAAAGATACGATGACAGGTCATTGGGAAATAATGGGTCTTAAAGTGACAGAACCATTTCAAACGTTTACAGATACTGGATTTCCAAAAGAGTTAATTGATGAATTAGAAGAGAAAACAGGACGTAAAGTGGTTGGGAATAAATCGGCTTCTGGAACTGAAATTTTAGATGAATTAGGAGAACATCATCTAAAAACAGGCGATCTTATCGTTTATACATCAGCGGATTCTGTTTTACAAATTGCGGCTCATGAAGACGTGATTTCACCAGAAGAGTTATGGAAAATTTGTAAACAAGCACGTGAAATGACGATGAAAGAAGAATGGAAAGTTGGACGTATTATTGCTCGTCCATTTGTTGGAGCTAAAAAAGGTGAGTTTAAACGTACACCAAATCGTCATGATTATGCGTTAAAGCCGTTTGGACGTACTGTTTTAAATGAATTAAAAGATGCTAATAAAGAAGTCATTGCAATCGGAAAAATTAATGATATTTACGTCGGAGAAGGAATCACTGAATCCATTTTAACGAAGTCAAATGAAGATGGAATGAATCAATTATTAAACGTGATGAAACGTGATTTTAATGGATTAGCATTCTTGAATTTAGTTGATTTTGATGCCATGTATGGACATCGTCGTGATCCACTTGGATATGCGAAATGTTTAGAAGAATTCGATGTTCAACTAGGTGATGTATTATCACAAATGAAGGAAGATGATTTATTAATCATTTCAGCCGATCATGGGAATGACCCAATTGCAAGCGGAAGTGATCATACACGTGAATATATTCCGGTATTAATGTATTCTCCATCCATGCAAGCGGGTGGGGAGTTACCGATTGGAAAAACGTTTGCAAATATTGGAGCAACAGTTGCTGAAAACTTTGAAGTGGAGTTGCCAGCAATCGGAGAAAGTTATTTAGCATCGTTAAACTAAGGAAATTAAAGCTCAAGGACAAGTCCTTGAGTTTTTTATAGGAAGTCGGGGTGAAACCAATTTGGAATCCAAAGATAGACGAGATGAAATTTTAGAGCATTTAAAGCAAGCAGGTCATCCAGTTAAAGGAAGTGAATTAGCTAAAATGTTTGCTGTTAGTCGTCAAGTTATCGTTCAAGATATTGCTTTGATTCGTGCGAAGGGGATTTCAGTCGTGGCAACACCTTCTGGGTATATGATCCAAACTCCTATTACAACAGGTGTATTGAAGACTATCTGTTGTAAACATGGTCAACGTATCGAAGAATTAGAAACTGAGTTAGAATTAATTATTTCGTTTGGTGGAAAAGTATTAGATGTCGTCGTAGAACATCCCATTTATGGAGAAATTCGTGCTGTGTTAAACATAAATTGTTTAATGGACATTAAACAATTTATTAATCAGGTCAAATCTCAAGCCTCTAAGCCACTTTCTTTACTAACTGAGGGGATTCATTATCATACGATTGAAGTAACAGATGAATCCATGTATGAATCCATTATAAATGCCTTAAATCAACATCATTATTTATATTAAGAATCATAGGAGTTCCTATGATTTTTTTTATTCTTTGAAATATTTTAGAGCAATTCGGATACCTTATTAAAGGAGAAGTGAGGGATTAAAAATGCCTGAGCAAAAACGACTCGAATAAAAGACTCAATGAAAAAGTGGTGATTTAATCTTTAAATCATGAAATCTTGTCATCATACGAGCAATTGAAAAAGAAAACGTTTAAAAAATGAAAACAAAAATTGTCGAACTATTGAACATTATGTAAATTTTAAGTAAAATAAAAAAATAAACAAGTAAAAAGGTGGCGAGCAATGATGGTTAAACATATTGTGATGTGGAAAATTCAAGGTATTAATGGCCTTTCTAAAGAAGAAGTGGCGACTAACATTAAATCAGAATTAGAAGCCTTAAATGGACAAATTGAAGGATTACTAAGTTTAGAAGTTGGAATTGACTTTTTACACTCGGATTCATCGTATGATGTGGTCTTATACTCTGAATTAGAGAGTAAAGAGGCATTAGATTTTTATCAATCACATCCTCTTCATGTACAGGTTGCTACAAACACTGTAAAACCAGCTGCTACTTCACGAATTGTTGTGGATTACGAAATTTAATTTTTGAAGGCAGTGAGGATTATTTAACAAGTGAAAGAAATGACGTATCTCTTGTTATTTATCAACTTTTATAATATAATGTCGGAATAAGTAGAGAACTTGATCTGCCATATTAACTAAAGGGAGAGGCTATCTAACATGAAACACAATCACGAGGCGTACAATTTAGTCTTTGGTATTTCAATATATGATATTTTTGGTTTTACATCATCAACATATCGTTCACATGATTCAAACCCAGGACGTGTGAAAGTTTCTTTTGGTGGTGTTTGTCGTAACATTGCTGAGAATATGGCACGTGTAGGTGGAAATACAAAGTTCATTTCTATTTTAGGAAATGATGAAAAAGGGAAGAGTATTCTTGAACATGCAAAATCAATGAATTTTGATATGTCTGATTCATTAGTGGTAGAAGGAGCATCAACTCCAACTTATGTTGCTATTTTAGATGAAAATGGTGAGATGGTGTCAGCTATTGTGGATATCAATATTGATCACCATATGGATGCAGCATTTATTGACTCAAAGGCATCAGTTATTGAAGGCGCAGAATATATGTTTTTTGGAGCAGATAATCCTGAATGTATTGAGTATATTGTTAAAAAATATGCTGGAAAAACAAAGTTCGTTTTAGATCCTGTTTCAGCGGCCAAAGCAAAAAATATTAAACATTTACTACCTTATTTTCATACGGTAAAACCAAATCGTCACGAAGCAGAAGTGTTATGTGACTGTGAAATTAAAACGATAGAAGATGTTCGTCGTGCTGGCGCATATTTTATGGAAGTCGGAGTTGAAAATGTCTTTATCAGTTTAGATGCAGATGGTGTTTACTATTGTAATCAATCTGAAGAGGGGATTATCAAACCGATGGATGTAAAAGTGGTGAACGTAACAGGTGCTGGGGATGCTTTTATCGCGGGTATTGGTTATGCTTATTTAAATCATATGCCGATTGCAGAAGCTGTCCAATTTGCACAAACAATGTCGATTGTGACGATTTCTCATGAGGAAACAATTCATCCTCATTTATGCCATAATTATGTAAAACAACAGATGAATGAATTAACGTGGGACATGATTAAATTTTAACGAAAAGTGCTATCTCTAAGGATTGAGGTAGCACTTTTTTTATATAGAAGTAAGTAAGTCGTATCAAAATTGAAAATTGAAAAAAAATAGGGAGAAAAAAAGACATATTAAAGATCTAACGTTGAACTTGTACTGATACTTGTAGAATGTTGAGGAGATGATTTTTGATAGAAGATTTGAAATGAGGGATAAAGTAGCTAAAAAGACATAATATGTCGAAAATTGAGATACCGGTTACATAAAGGTTCACCCTTGTTTTCAAAAATGAAAACGATATAATTATTTATGTCAAGATATCGAAAGTTATAATTTGACACGTATTTTTTAATAAAGCCATGAATGACACCGAGAAGGATAACATAGAGGAGGCGTTATTGTCGTGAATAAAGTATGGTGGAAAGAGGCAGTAGCCTATCAAATCTATCCAAGAAGTTTTATGGATTCAAATGGAGATGGGATTGGAGATTTAAAAGGAATCATTCAAAAGCTAGATTACTTAAAAGATTTAGGAATTGATGTATTATGGATTTCTCCGTTTTATAAATCACCGAATGATGATTGTGGTTATGATATTAGTGACTACTGTGATATCATGGATGAATTTGGAACAATGGCCGACTTCGACTTATTATTAAGTGAAGTACATAAACGTGGGATGAAATTGATTGCTGATTTAGTGATTAATCATACGAGTGATGAGCATCCATGGTTTATAGAATCACGTTCTTCATTAGATAATCCAAAACGTGATTGGTATATTTGGCGTGATGGAAAAGACGGTGCTGAGCCAAATAACTGGGAAAGTATTTTTAGTGGGTCAGCATGGGAATACGATGATGAAACAAAACAGTATTATATGCACTTATTTTCAAAGAAACAGCCTGACTTAAACTGGGAAAATGAAGAAGTCCGCCAAGCTTTATATGATATGGTTAATTGGTGGTTAGATAAAGGGATTGATGGATTTAGAGTAGATGCCATTAGTCACATTAAAAAAGAAGAAGGATTAAGTGATCTTCCTAATCCAACAGGGTTAAAATATGTTTCTTCTTTTGAAAAGCATATGAATGTTGAAGGGATTCACCCATTACTTGAAGATTTAAAGAAAAATACATTTGATAAGTATGACATCATGACAGTCGGAGAGGCGAATGGTGTTAAAATTGAAGATGCTGAGCTTTGGGTTGGAGAGCAAGAAGGTAAATTTAATATGGTTTTCCAATTTGAACATTTAGGTTTATGGAAAGATAATGGAGAATCTGGAAAAGATATTATTGGCTTAAAACAAATTTTATCAAAGTGGCAAAAAGGTTTATATAATAAGGGGTGGAATGCTCTTTATATTGAAAATCACGATTTGGCACGTATTGTCTCAACGCTTGGTGATGATGAGTTGTATTGGAAAGAAAGTGCAACGTCACTAGCTGTTATGTATTTCTTAATGCAAGGGACACCGTTTATTTATCAAGGACAAGAAATTGGAATGACGAATGTTCATTTTAAAACGGTTGAGGAATACCAAGATGTTCAAAGTACAGGTCTCTATTATTCTAAATTAGAACAGGGAATGGCACATGAAGATATTATGGAAATTATTTGGGCAACGGCACGTGGAAATTCACGTACACCGATGCAATGGGATGAGACTGTAAATGGTGGATTCTCAAGTGGAACACCGTGGTTAGCTGTTAATCCAAATTACAAAGAGATTAACGTGGCTCAACAATTAGCAGATGAAGAGTCAATCTTAAATTTCTATAAAAAAATGATTCAACTTAAAAAATCACATGATGTGTTTACTTATGGGGAATATGATTTGACTCTAGACAATCACCCGGCAATTTATGCTTATACAAGAACGCTAGATCATGAGCAAGTTTTAATTTTATCAAATTTAACAGATCAAGAAGTGGCGTTTGAATTAGAAGAGATGAACTTAGTATTCGATCAGTTAATGTTATCAAATTATAAAGTTGAAGAACATGAACCGATGATGAAGGGGACATTAAAACCATATGAGGCACGTGTTTACCGTATTAAGGATAAACAGTAGAGGATAATTAGGAGGAAAAAGTATGAAAAAACCAGGATTTATGTCATTTGATTTCTGGCAAAAATTTGGGAAAGCATTGATGGTTGTTGTGGCAGTTATGCCTGCAGCAGGAATCATGATTTCAATTGCAAAATTAATTGCAATGTCAGGTGGAGATATTAACTTTATCGCGACGATTGCACGAGTAATGGAAGATATCGGATGGGCGATTATCGGAAATCTTCACATCTTATTTGCCGTTGCAATCGGAGGATCTTGGGCAAAAGAACGTGCAGGAGGAGCTTTCTCGGCATTAATTGCGTTTATTTTAATTAATCGTATTACAGGAGCTATTTTTGGAATATCATCTGATATGTTAGCAGATCCAACGATGACGGTTCAATCATTATTTGGAGCTGAGATGGTTGTTTCAGATTATTTTACTTCTGTGCTTGGAGCACCAGCTCTAAACATGGGAGTGTTCGTAGGAATTATTTCAGGATTCTTAGGTGCTTCTTTATTTAATAAATATTATAACTTTAATAAATTACCACAGGCCTTAGCATTTTTTAATGGTAAGCGATTTGTTCCATTCGTTGTTATTTTAGGTTCAACGATTACAGCACTTATCTTATCGATTGTTTGGCCATTTGCTCAAGGAGCTTTAAATTCATTTGGACAATGGATTGCGACGTCTCAAGATACAGCCCCAATTATTGCCCCATTTATTTATGGAGCAGGAGAGCGCTTATTATTGCCATTTGGTTTACATCATATGTTAACGATTCCAATGAACTACACAGAATTAGGTGGAGTTTATGAAGTTTTAACAGGTCCAAATGCTGGATCAATTGTTGCGGGACAAGAATCATTATGGTTAGCATGGGTAACAGATTTAAATAATTTAAATGCAGCCGGAGATAGCGTTGCTTATAATCAATTATTAGAGTCGGTGACGCCAGCTCGCTTCAAAGCAGGACAAGTGATCTTATCAACAGCTTCATTAATGGGAGCTGCCCTAGCGATGTATCGTAATGTTGACACTGATAAAAAAGCAGCTTATCGCTCAATGTTCTTATCGGCAGCTTTAGCAACCTTCTTAACAGGAGTTTCAGAACCATTAGAATTTATGTTCATGTTTATCTCACCTGTGTTATACTTAATTTATGCGGTTTTAGCTGGATTAGCGTTTGCTTTATCTGATTTGATTAACTTACGTATTCATGCTTTCGGATTTATTGAGTTCTTAACGCGTATTCCAATGATGGTCAATGCAGGATTAACGATGGATATCATCAACTTTATCTTAGCTTGTTTAGCATTCTTTGGATTAAACTTTGGTATTTTCAATTTTGCCATTAAAAAATTCAACATTGCAACACCAGGACGTTTAGGAAACTATAATGATGATGATGAGACATCTCAGGCAAGTGTTACGACAGCGGCTGGTAGCTCACAAGCTAATGAAATTATTAACTTATTAGGTGGGGCTGAAAATATTGTAGATGTTGATGCTTGTATGACGCGTTTACGTGTAACTGTTAAAGATCCAGATCATGTTTCAGAACAAGCAGGATGGAAAGCCTCTGGAGCACTTGGGTTAATCATTAAAGATAATGGAATTCAGGCCATTTATGGACCGAAAGCTGACGTGTTAAAATCAGAAATTCAAGATATTTTAGGTCTATAGGAGAATAGCACGATGAAATTACTAACTTTAAACTGTCATGCTTGGCAAGAAGAAAATCAAGTTGAAAAAATTAAATATTTAGCACAAGTCATCAAAGAGAAACAATATGATGTGATTGCTTTACAAGAAGTGAGTCAATTAATCAATCCAAACGATGAAAATAAAGTGAAGGCAGATAACTATGCTGTGGTTTTATTGAGTGAATTAATGAAACTCGGAATAACGGATTATCAATTTATCTGGGACTTTTCACACATTGGATTCGATGTATATGAAGAAGGATTAGCTATTTTAACACGTTATCACATTGAAAGAGCTCATTCATTCGTTGTCACACAAGCAAATGATGTGACAAATTATCGAACTCGTCGTATTGTTGCCATTGATTTTATATCTAATAATCAACCTGTGAGTGTATATTCTTGTCATTTAGGATGGTTCCATGATACAGAGGAACCATTTACTGGACAAGTCGATGAGTTAGTTTCTAGATTAAACAAAGAACGTTTAAATATTGTAGTCGGTGACTTTAATAATGATGCCAATTTATCTGGTGAAGGATATGATTATTTATTGAGTAAAGGCTTACTTGATACCTATCATCTTGCCTTAAAAAAAGATGAAGGAACAACAGTTGCAGGGAAAATTGATGGTTGGGAAGAGAATAAAAAAGGGTTACGTATAGACTTAGTCTTAAGTGATAAGCCTGTGAATGTTTTATCTTCTCATGTTATTTTTAACGGAAGTCATAAAGATATCGTATCGGATCATTTTGGTGTTGAAGTTGAATTAAATATTTAAAAAGCGAAGCTTAGGCTTCGCTTTTTTTATTTTTTAGAGAAAATTGAAACATTTAAGATGGTTTTAAGGTTTTTATTTTATAATCAATCTTGTTAAAAACATCACAGATGAAGGAGGGGATAAAATGGCCATTACATCATTTAAACGATACGAAAAAAAGTTTATGTTAACTCAAGAGCAATTTAATCACTTGATGCCTAAATTAAAAGAATATATGAATGAAGATGAGCATAGTCAAGATGGTGGAACGTATCATATTTATAATATTTATTATGATAATGAAACACATGATGTGATCAGACATTCGATTTCAAAACCTTATTATAAAGAAAAATTAAGATTAAGAAGCTATCATGTGGTTCATCAACAAGAGGAAACTGTTTTTTTAGAATTAAAGAAAAAGATTGACGGTGTCGTAAATAAACGGCGAGTGGTTTTAAGTTTAGCTGAGAGTCAAGCTTTTTTAGAGCACGGAATCCGGCCTATGACGAAAAATTACATGGGAGAACAAGTATTAAACGAAATTGAATACTATCTCAAACAAAATCCTGTTCAACCAAAAGTTTATATTGCTTATGAACGATTTGCGTTATTTGGGAAGGATGATCGTTCCATCCGTATTACATTTGACTTTAATATTGTTTCAAGGCGTCATGATTTAAGTTTGCAAAAAGATAATTACGGAGAGAAAATACTAAAAGAGGGGATGTACTTGATGGAAGTTAAAATCTCAGATGCCATTCCGATTTGGTTGACACAAATTTTATCCGAATTATCAATTTATAACTCAAGTTTTTCAAAATATGGAAACGAATATCAAAAATATATAAAAGAAATAAATAATAGAAAAGGAAGTGTTCAAGTATGTTACAATCCATCTTATCGACAACAGGAGAATCCTTTACCCTTGTTAACGCCTTAATTATTATGTTAGCTTCAATTGTTTTAGGACTAGTTATCAGTTCAGTCTATTTATTTACACACCGAAAAGAAACCACACAACAAAGTTTTGTTATTACGCTTGTCATGTTACCAATTGTTATTTCTGTTATCATTTTACTGATTGGCAACAACGTTGCAAGAGCATTTAGTTTGGCTGGAGCCTTTTCTATTATTCGCTTTAGAAGTGCTCCAGGAGATGCGAAAGACATGTCTTATATCTTCTTTACCCTTGCAGTAGGATTAGCGTGTGGGATGGGGTATATTGGTTATGCGGCCCTCATTACAGTTGTGTTGTGTTTGTTAATGATGCTGTTATCTGTCTTCCAGTTTGGAAGATCTAAAACGACTCAATTGCAATTAAAAATAACGGTTCCTGAGCATTTAAACTATCAAGATTTATTTGATGAGGTATTAGAGAATTACACGACATCATATCGCTTAGAACGCGTCAGAACGCGTGAATTTGGAGCCTTATTTGAAGTGAGTTATCGAATTCAATTAAAGGATGTAAGTAAGCAAAAAGAATTTTTAGATTTAATTCGTTGTCGTAATGGTAACTTGAATGTTTCTTTAATTCTTTGTGATTTTGGAACGGATAGCTATTAAAAAAAGGTGAGGGAGATAATCTCCTTCACCTTTTTTAGTTAGTTGATGGGTCGAATAGATAGACGTTTAAATTTTGACGTCGATTATCCAGTGGATTTTTATTTAAGTGAGCGACACGATATCCTTTTTGACAATCTGTTAAGAATGAGTCTAAATAGATTCGTCCTGCTGGCGTATGAGCAATGGCATAGGGTTGACCATTTGAACGTTTTTGACAAATCCACGTATAATCAGATGTAATCACACGATCAAAGTCTTCGGCCGAAATTAAAGCTTTAGCTTCTACATTTCCATAACGATCTTTTAAAAACACCGCGATTACATCATTTTCTAATATTTCGTATTCATTAGGTTGAAATCGGTTGTAAATTTCTAAATTCGTTTTACGGTTATCTAAGACATCACCATTTAAATGACGAATAGGAGCATTTGGGCTTGTTCCTAAAATAACAGATTGTAACGAATATTTTTTATACTTTAATTTTCCTTTGACCATTTCTTCTGTTACAGCTTGAGCCAAATATTGATTGAAATCTTTATTCCACTCCGCAAACCAGTTTCCAAAGTGTTTAACTTTGTCTAAATCTTCTAAATCAAATAGGGCAGTTAATTCCTTTCCTTTTTTATTTAGAATAGTCATTTTGATAACTTCATTTTCAATATTGAATTGATTAGGAACTGTCTTGTAATCTTGAAACATAATTTTTCACCTTATTCTAGTTAGTCTTTTTGAATTATAACAAAAGATTGCAAAGAATACTACTAAATTTCAAAAGAAAAAAGGAGTGAGTAATCTCAGCTCCTTTTTTTATATCATTATTTTGCTAATGCTTCTTCGATTTCTGGAAGGTAAGAACCAACTTTGATTGATACTCCAGTTACAGCATCAGTGTGTCCATCTTCATCAGATAATGTTACTTTTGATAAATCGAAGTTATTAGCAACGATGAATTCTTGTAATAAATCCATTTGCTCATGGAATTGTAATTCTCCACCCATTACATAAGTTCCAGCTTCAGAAGCTTCACGTTTAGAAGATCCATCTGCTTGGATTACATCAACAGTTAAGTCAACAGGATTTCCGTTTTCGAAAGTTACTGCTACTACATCTGATCCTTCTTCACCTTTGAATTCAACAGTTTTTACACCTGTAAATTCATTGTTTTCAATGCTCGTCATTAATTCTTGAACTAATTCTAAGTAACGACCAGCTTTGAATGATACACCTGTAATAGAATCAGTGTGTCCATCTTCATCAGTTAAGTTGATTGCAGTTACATCAAAGTTATTTTCAGCTAAGAATGCTTCTACAGCATCGATTTGCTCATGCCATTGTAAAGCTCCTTCTTCTTGGCTCATTACATATTCACCAGAAGCAGCTAATTCGCTTTTTAATGTTCCATCTTCTAAAATAACATCGATGTTTACTGAAGTTGGTTGTCCATTTTCATAAGTCATTGATACTGTTACAACATCAGTTTTTTCTCCAGTTGTATCGTATAAAGCTTCTAACGTATACGTCTCAACTTTTTGAGCTTCTACTTCTGCCTCTTCAGTTGTTTCTTCAACTGCTGGAGTTTCAGTTGTTGTTTCTTCAACTGCTGGAGTTTCTGGAATTGTTTGTACTGGTGCTTCATTTGAACAAGCTCCTAAGAATAATACTGCTGATGCTAATGCGATTAAAAGTTTACCTTTTAACATGTCTTTTACCCCCTATAGGTTATGTTTCTGAAATACAAGGTATATTCTAGCAATATATAAAAAATTACACAAGTCTTTTTTTGTGTTTTTTTGAACAATATGAGTCGAAATTATTTTTTTTATGAATATTATATCCATTTTATAGTAAAAAAACTAAAAATTATTAAATAAATATGGTATTTATTGTATTATAATCGTTTTTCTTTGTTAATAATTTAGAAATATCATGTAAAACGTAAATCAGTCATAAAGTGAGTACGAAAAAATCTGACTCATCAGAGGTAGATTTTATGAATTAATAAAAAGTATCCTTATTATATGTGTTAACTAAAAATAAAGAGCTATAAGTAAAGGTAGGTGGGGGGGGATTTACTAAAAGAATTGAAATTCAAATGGATTGCATTTTTTGACAAATATAATAATATATCATGATATGATAGGTGTATAAAACGTTATCATAAGGGGGATTGTCATGAGAAATTATTATCTTGTCTTAGAGTTGTTACCGGTTTGTGGGTTTATCTACGCACATTATTGTGAGAAACATCATTCTAATTATCCAAATACATCGAAGGGGTATCCAAACAAGCGGATTAAAAAGAGCAGACAAGGGTGGGAAGTTGGAAATCAAATAATGGCACAAGCAATTAAATCAGTCACCACCATCATGATTTTATTAAATGTCATCTTCTTTTTTATGAATGTCTTAAATTATGGTTTTGCAACTCTATTAAATCTGTTAATGATTGGAATTGGAATTTATACAGGGGAAAAACAATTACGTGTTTGTATCAATGAAAAAGGAATCGTGATGGCGACACCAAAAGTGAAAGTTAAACGATATTTACTGCCTAAATTGACAAGAAAATGATGAAAACTGTAATCGTTTACGGATAAGCAATTGCTTATTAAAAAGTAATTATATGGTAAAATAGCAACGTAGAAACGATTCAATTAAGAGGGGAATGACGTTTGTGACAAAATTAGATCGTAAATGGTGGAAGGAAGCCGTTGGATATCAAATCTACCCAAAAAGTTTTTGTGATTCAAATGGGGACGGAATTGGAGATATTAATGGAATCACAAGTAAGTTAGATTATTTAAATGAACTTGGAGTTAATTTACTTTGGCTTTGTCCAATTTATAAATCACCAATGGATGATAATGGATATGATGTTTCAGATTACTATGATATTGCAAAAGAATTTGGAACAATGGAAGATTTTAAAACATTATTGTCTGAAGCTAAAAAACGTGAGATAAAAATCGTGATGGACTTAGTGCTTAACCATACAAGTGATGAGCACCCTTGGTTTATTGAAGCAAGACAATCAACAGATAATCCTTATCGCGATTATTATATTTGGCAAAAAGGAAAGATAAATGAAGCGGGAGAAGAGATTGAGCCGACAAATTGGGCTTCATTTTTCACTCCATCATGTTGGGAAAAAGATGAACAAACAGGCGAATATTTTATGCATATTTTCTCTAAGAAAATGCCGGATTTAAATTGGGCGAATGAAAATATGCGAAAAAAACTGTTTGAAATGGTGAAATGGTGGTTAGATCTTGGGATTGACGGATTCCGTGTCGATGCTGTTGCCCACATTGACCGCGATTTTACGTTTACTGATTCAACCCTTAAAGGAAATGGAAAGTATGTTGAAGATTGGTCTAAATTTTCAAATCTTCCAAAAGTTCATGATTATTTAAAAGAATTAAACCGTGAGGTCTTATCTAAATATGATATTTTTACGGTAGGAGAAGTTGGCGGAGGGGCCGATGTCCTAGAAGCGTTAAAATATGCAGGTGAAGATTCAAATGAATTAAACATGGTATTCACGTTTGATCATTGTTGGTTGAATAGTGGGTTTGATTCTTTAGATGAAAAGTGGAATGGGAATACGGACTTAGTTGAATTGAAAAAAGTCTTTAAAAAATGGCAAACCGGTCTTTATTCAAAAGCATGGAATCCATTATATTGGCTAAACCATGATCATCCACGTGTCATGTCACAATATGGAGATCCGACTCATTATCATAAAGAATCAGGTAAAATGTTAGCGACCTCTTTATTGATGATGTGGGGAACACCATTTTTATACAATGGTGAAGAAATTGGGATGACTAATGCCAACTATACTAACTTTGAAGACTATCGTGATGTCTCAACGATTGAAAAAATTAACCGTTTGTTGCAAGACGGTTATCCAGAAGATCTCATTCGTCGATATATTGGGGTTACTTCACGCGATAATGCTAGAACACCAATGCAATGGAATTCAAGCGAAAATGCTGGGTTTACAAGTGGAGAACCTTGGATTAAAGTCAACTCAAATTATGCTACAATAAATGTTGAGGCACAATTAAACGATGAGGATTCTATTTTTAATCACTATAAAAAATTGATTCATTTGCGCCGACATAGTGAGTATAAAGATGTCATTGTTTATGGAGATTATGAACTTTTAAGTGAAAATCATCCAAATGTTTATGCCTATACACGAACACTAGATCATCAAAAATTATTAATTGTCTCAAATTTTTTTGCAAAACCAGCAATCGCTTGTTTAAAGCAATTAAGGGCAAAACAAATCATCTTATCTAACTATGAAGATTCATCTCTTTCATTAGATTGCTTAATGTTAAGACCCTTTGAATCAATTGTGTTTGAATTAGAGTAATCAAAGTGCTACTTACTTTATCTTTTCTTAAGATCAAGTAAGTAGCTTTTTTCAATGCATAAGATATCCTAATCACGCATCAAACAAGATTAAAGCTCTCATTACTATTCAATCTTACTGAATCAAAAAGTTGAGAAGTGATCAGCCAATCATTGGCAGGGAATACGATAGAAAACGGGACTTAGAGGACTGTGTATTTATTTTTTTAAATATGTGATAATTGTATAAAAAACGAAAACACTTTCAATTAACTCGAAATTTAAGCGAATTTTTGTTAGAATAATAGAGAGGTTTGGTAAAAAGGGGAAATGGAAAATGGCTGAAAAAAAAGTAGACTTAAAAACAATGACGCGAAAAGAAAAAAAAGATTATATTTGGTATTACTATAAAAGCCACATGATGATGGGGTTATTTGCAGTGGTATTAGTCGGAAGTTTAATTTACGATGTCATGACAAAAGATAAAATTATTTTTTCACTGACTTTGTTTGGAGAAGCAGAGTCGGGCGTGCAAATCGAAGAAATTCAACAAGATTTAACACAATTAGTGGCGCCAGAAGCAACAAAGAAAGAAAAAGTATTGGTTCAATTTTATGGGTTGAATGAAGTGGAGACATCATTTGATGAGATGACCGATTTATATCAACAAAAGATGATCTCACAAATCGCAGCTCAAGAATTAGATTTAGTCATTATGGGGGAGAGTGATTTTGGCTTTTATGCAGAGGAGAAGATGTTTGAAGCTTTAAATGAAATATCAGGGATTGATTGGAATTTAGTTGAGGAAACACAACTAATCAAAGATGAACAAACTGATTTAGTTTATGGTATTAAAATGGCTGGAAGCCAACTTTTAAATCGTATTAATTATGACACGAATGGAAAAGTATTGGCTTTAATTAATAATTCACTCAATAAGGAAATGGCGGTGGATGTCATTAATCAATTATTGTCTGAATAAGAAAGAGAAGGAAGAGAATGGATTGGCTACAACTCCTTTTATTTGGATTCATCTTATTGTATTTATTAATGAAAGTAATTCAAACTAAGTCACTCAAAACAACAATGATTTTAATCACGGGTGTTTTGGTGATAGGTTGTAAGTTATTTTTACAGCAACTCGATTCGATGCTCTTGCGCCAACTGTTGGCAAGTTTAACATTCATTTTATGTTTAATTAGTGGGTGGCTGATTATAAAAAGACCTCAATGACTGGATGGGATTGAGGTTTTTTTATACGACAAGGACAAAACAACGTGCTCGTTTTTTTGAATTTCATAATTTATAGTAGGATTAAAAAATCCGAGGCCCAAAAGAAAGGTCGTATCGTCCATAATGAAGCAATGGTTAGAGTTTTTAAAGTTAAGAATTCATAATTACGGTTTTTGGATTTCTATCTTTTCATTAGTTGTTCTTGTTTTACAAACATTCGAGATTCCGATATTCCCTCATTATGATTTGATTGTCAACATTATTTTATTGCTCCTATTAGTCTTCGGGATTATCAATAATCCAACCACGACTAATAAATGGTTTGGAGATGATAAAAAAGAACATGAAATGCTAAATCAAATAGAGGATACTTTAAAAGAACTTAAAAATGAGGATCAAGAAAAGAATGATAGCTTTTAGTCTTTAAACTTTAGGCGAAAGCATATATGTTTCCATCATTTGTGAATAAGATACAGTAGAGCAGAGATTGTAGTAAAAGTTAAAGTAGGATAAGAACTTGTGATTTGATATCTCTAATTCGAGGTGAGGGAAAATGCTTAATCGAGGTAAAGATGGTTGGAATAAAGGCATGCTTCAAAAAGAAACAAAAACATCCTCTAGTGTCAGAAATACAAAAAAAACGCCTCTTCAACAGTTTGATGTTGCGGCTTTCTTTGAAGAAAATCTTTATGACATCATTGATTTAGAAGAAAATCGTTCCGGTGTTAAAGAATTCGAAGATGCTGTAAAGAAAGAAGAGTAAAATGAGTGAACTTCCACGGTTAGTCAATAGTAAAGATATTTCAAGAGGAAAAATCTTTTATGTTGCATTGCCTTATACACAAGGAAGACCATTTAGATTCATCGAAAAAGATGAACAACATTCAAAAATGTATCGAATTATCGAGAAAGAGGATGGCTTTCAAGGGAAATCTGAACCCCAAACAGGGAAACGACGATCAGAAAGCCTTGAAATTGTAACAGGAATCAAGTTAAGACCATGTATTGTGATTCAAAAAGATCAGTACAATCATAATGAAAAATACCCATTTGTTGTCATATTACCCATTGCGACACTCTCTGAAGATCATAAAAAAAAACCTATCTTTAAACGATTAATTGAACGTAATGATTTAGATCAATTTTATTATTTAGGAAATGATTGTTACATTACGGTTAATGATCCAAAAAGAGTTTATAAAAATACGCTCTTTTATGTAGAAGGTCATCTCAAAATTGATGAAAAAGAAATTGACATGGATGAGTTAATGATGCGCTTTGCAGAGTGTTTTGATGTGAAAAAGATTAGATAACATAGGGAAGAATGAGGAAAAGTAGAGGGTGAAAGCCTTCTACTTTTTGTATTTAGGGGTTCAAATCAAGTTTGCATAATTGAAAACTTTGACTTTTCCCTACTAGAGATGGTGACTTTTTTAAGAGTAGGGGAGTATTCGGACGATTTTACTCCCCCTTTGGTGAGATGCTTCCTTTAGAGGATTCATCCTAAAAAGTTTTATGAATTGAGACTGATTCAAGGACTGTAGATGTTCTGATGTTTTGCGTTCAAAGCAATTGTCAACTTCTAGGCAAACCTATGATGATTTCTATTTAGACGGATTAAAATAATCATAAAATTAATTTAATCACAGAGAAATCTCATGCACTTCTTCGATTTTCAGGTATAATAAAGTTATTTTAAGAAATAGGAGTTGAGTAACGTGTCAAAAGTGAAAACAAATGCAATCCGTTTACTTGATCAAAAAAAGATTTCGTATGAATTGTTAACTTATGAGGTCGATGATCAACTCGATGGAATAACGGTAGCGACTAAAATTAACTATCCAGTAGAAGTTGTTTATAAAACGTTGGTGACGAGAGGGAATAGTAAAAATATTTATGTTTTTGTGATTCCTGTAGCCACTGAACTGGATTTAAAAAAAGCGGCAAAAGTTGTGGCGGAAAAAAAACTTGAGATGATAGCAGTCAGTGAAATTAACGGATTAACGGGCTATATTCGAGGGGGATGTTCACCGGTAGGGATGAAAAAAGTTTACCCGACTGTGATTGATGTCACTGCACAACAGTTAGACTATTTTATTGTGAGTGGTGGGAAAATTGGATTACAAATGAAATTAAATCCAAAAGACTTAGAAAAAGTGATTACGCTTCGTTTTGAAAAGGTCACGATAGAGAAGGGAGACATCATGTGTTAATTTTATTAATTATTCTTAATCTCATCAGCTTTACATTAATGTATGTCGATAAACAAAAAGCAATCAAAGGAGAGTGGCGAATCAGCGAGAAAACTTTATTCTTGAGTGCCGCTTGCTTTGGGGCTTATGGAATGTGGTTAGGCATGAATCAATTTCACCATAAGACCAAACATGTAAATTTCAGAGTATTTATTCCACTATTAATGATCATTGAAAGTGTCATCTTGTTTGTACTGTATACGAAAGGGTGGTTTTAAAAAAGTTTTTGATGAAAATTTACTTTCATTTTTTAAAAAGTAGAAGGACATAATTCATTTCATACATCATTAAATATAAGTACTGTATTTTTTTAGAAGGCGTGGTCTTTCAATGTGTCTCTAAAGAAACCTATGAGATGAAACGTGTGTCGAACTCTTGTTAGAGACCCGATAAGGCTGTCTGTGTAGTCAGCAGTTGGATGTGTTTCATCAAGCAAGTGTCAAGCATTTGATAGAGAATGATCCCATCAATGATTTTAGGAAGAAATAAGTAGCAGACTAGGGCTTTTTTACCTAGTCTTTTTTTAAGCTATAGTTTAATAATGGGTGGATTTAAGAAAAAAGAAATAAATCTGTTTATTTCTTTTTTTCTTAAATTTGATGATGAACTGACTTCATTAAAGATTACATCGATTTTGTTTTGAGTTGTAAAGTCGACTTTTTTCTTTGTTTCATCATGAAAAGAGGAGTTTAAACATATGATTTAATAAATGAGAGGATAAGGAGAGAGAGGTATGTTAAAAGAGTTAAATCAAATAAAAAATCAGCGTTATGGATATGTTCGTGTTAAATTGTTGATTGATTATTGGGAACATCTCTCGCAAATTAAATCGGTTGAAGTAGGAACCATAATTTATAAGGGGCGGCAGTTAGAGTATGGTGTGCTTGCCAAAGGATGGAATCATCATGGAACTTATATTCAATTGCTGTATATTTTGAATTCCCCAAAAGATGAATACCACTTTTTAATTGGAAATGTGAAGGGTCCTGTAGAGGAGTATGAGGATTACCGATTAAAGATTGATGATGTAGTACCAATGAATGAATCTTTAATCGAGTATATTATTGATTTGAATCGATTATTATGAGGGATTTTTTTAAAATTAAACGTTAGTTTTCTACGTGTCATACCTTTAAAAATTTTTACAGAAGAACGTCATTAAAAACAGATTGATTTGAAGGCTGTTATGATGGGGTTCTTTTTTTACTGTATTTTAAATAAGTATAGATGATAAAAAATCATTGATACGATTAGTTAGTATGGATAAATTTTTAATTTTAATTGTAGATCAGCATTCTTATAAAGCAGAGATCTTTTAATCTACTCAGTGAAAGTTTTAGATTAATCATCTGTTTTTCATTCTCATTTAATAAGAATCAGAACGCAGGAAATGAGTTCTGATAGCTTTTTTATGGTGGCAAAGTTTTATTTTCTCTAGATCAGAGCAGGGAGCCTCACAAGTTTTTATTCTCTTTTTAATGGGTTAACCCCTGAATGATAAGATACCGTCGGACTAAAAGTTTTATAACTGTGACTCATTCTAAACATGCAGGTTCCCTATTGTTTTGCTTGTAAAAACTATTCTCTCTCAACTGCTTGGTAAAAAGGTCTCTATTTAGAGAGAGTAGAAATGAGGTTTATTTTTGAAGGAGAATGGGATGAATTTATTTTTTTAGATGCATTGTTTTTTTGAAATAAGGAGATCACACTAACGCAAAATGAAGAGAAATTCATATTTTATATTATACGAGATTCCATAAGAGGAAGTGCTTAAACGTGAACGAAAATCACATCGATAAACGGTCAACGAATTTAAAATGTAAACCACCTTATATTGATCCCTCAAATCCTGATAGTATCCCAAAATATATTGATCGACTCCCTATTCCCAAAAAAGCAGCACGTGAAATTTGTACTGAAACATATGATGCATACCGTATCACTATGAAGGAAGCGTTTCATACCTTCCATTCCTATTTTCCTAAAACGAAAGTTTGGGGATATAATGGAAAATATCCGGGTCCAACCATCGAGGCATTTAAAGATAGAATAACTTATATACGCTGGGAAAATAAATTGCCTGAAAAACATATCCTTCCCTATGATTACATGCTTCATGGGACCATAGATACACCTGAAGTTAAAACAGTTGTTCATGTTCATGGTGCTCATGTAGAGCCTGAAAGTGATGGCCATCCGGAAGCCTGGTTTACTCAAGATTATGCGCTTAGAGGACCACACTTCACTAAGAGGGTATATCAATATACCAATCATCAACCTTCTACAATGTTGTGGTATCATGATCATGCCATGGGAAGTACGAGATTAAATGTATATGCTGGCTTGGCAGGATTATATCTGATTAGAGATGAATTAGAAGAAAGGTTAAATTTACCGAAAGGTGCGTTTGAAATTCCAATTATCATCCAAGATAAATCGTTTAATCCAGATGGATCATTGTTATATCCTGAACCATTGATTAATCCAGATCCACCTGCTCCCATTACTGGATTTTTAGGTAATACTATTGTAGTTAATGGAAAGATTTGGCCATGTTTAGAAGTAGAGCCTCGTAAATATCGTTTGAGATTTCTGAATGCATCTAATGAAAGAAATTATGATTTAAGCTTTTCTAATGATGCCTCTTTTTATCAAATAGGAACTGATGGAGGATTTATAAAAGAAACGAATGAAATCAAATCTTTTAAAATTTTCCCTGCTGAAAGAATCGATACCATTGTAGATTTTTCAGACTATAAAGGTAAAACGATTATTTTAAAAAATAACGGAGATGACGTAGATTCCAATACGGCCGTTATTATGCAATTTAAAGTTTCCTCTAAACGTTCAAAACCCGATACTAGTGAGATTCCAACGAGACTTAATCCTTATGACCATTTAACTGTAACAGATGCTGTTACTACTCGAACTTTAAGACTTGGAGCGAAGACTGATTCAAATGGAAATTTGATGCTTGATCCGGATGGGAGACTGATACTTGTTTTAAATAATCGAATGTGGCATGAACCAACGACTGAGATTGTTAAAAGTGACACAATAGAAGTTTGGAATATAATTAATCCAACACCAGTTACACATCCGATTCATATCCACTTAGTTCAATTTCAAATATTATCTAGAACGTCGATTGAAACAGGAGAAGAACTTCCAATTCACTCGTATGAACAAGGATTTAAAGATACGGTTGAAGTACCTTCTGGAACCATTACAAGTGTTGCGATGCATTTTACTGGATTTACGGGTGAATACGTCTGGCATTGTCATTTGTTAGAACATGAAGATCACGATATGATGAGACCTTTACGTGTTATTGAAGGGAGCTTACCCAGTAGAGAAAATCCTATAGTATAACGTAGGGGTTCACATGATTTGTCCTATTGATTCATTTAACGATGATTTACTAAAAGATAAATTCAAAACTAATGGTTTAAAGAGAATAAGAAAACAAGCAAATGATCGACTGAAGTCCGAAATGATTTCACTCATTTTTTTTCTCTACTACTATTGATGAGAAATTAGGGACTCATCACTTAGGCATATAAAGCCAATTTAAATTTTAAACCTTAAGAGATTATGATAGGACGATCTCAATGTCATTAGGATATTTTTTTATTGTGAAGTTATATAGGATTGAGTAAAATGAATGAAGGTAATTCAAAAGGTAGGGGAGTTTTTATGCATTATGTCTATATTGTAGAATGTTCTGATCAAACTTTATATACGGGGTATGCAAAAGATGTCTTTAAAAGATTACATGAACATAATCATACAAAAGCAGGCGCAAAATACACTCGAAGTCGACGTCCAGTAGAGCTAAGATATATCGAAAACTTTAATTCTCGATCTGAGGCGTGTAAAAGGGAAAGTGAAATTAAAAGGTTAAAACGTGAAGAAAAATTAGAATTAATCAAAGAGTATATGGAAAAGGAGTCAATAAATTCATATTGACAAGCGTCATCTTTTTATTTATACTATAACTAATAATCATTACTATTATAAATATTGGATAGATTTGTTTAATTCACAAATATAAGTTATAAGTATCTAAAATAGATGACAAAGTTAGGTGATAATTATGAAGTATTCAAAACAGCGAGAAATGATCTTTAATTGTATTAAAGAAAATCCTATGCATTTAACGGCAGATGCCATTTATGAAATGTTAAAAAAAGATAATCCAAATTTAAGTCTTGGAACGGTTTATCGTAATCTTTCTCAATTAGCTGAGCATAATATGATTCAAAAGGTAAGTATCGCAGGGTATCCGGATCGTTTTGATGGAACGCTACAAGATCACTTTCACTTTTTATGTTTAGAGTGTGGCGATATTCAAGATATTTTTATTGATGAATTATTTGATGTGGCAAAGGTAGTAGAAAACCAGGAAAATGTTCAAGTTCAATCATTTGATATGTCATTTAAAGGAATTTGTAGTAAATGTAAGGGACATAAAGTTAATTAAGGATAAAAAATTCGTCAGACTCGTGACGAATTTTTTTGTTTTTGGATAGAAAATGATAACCAGTCATATCAAAAATGGATAAATTCAACTAAGATATGGATTTTTTTTAGCTCTTTTTATAGATTTAAATCTAACGCTTGAGTGAAGATATTTTTCAAGGTATATTGTAATTGTGAAACGTAATTTCAAATTAAAACGCGTTTAAATGGAAATCAAATGTTGATCATAATGGACGAGTAAAAGATTAGCATTTGATTCTTTTATCGCTAACTTTGTAACCGTTAACATTAGGGGAGGGGATTGAATTGAGTAGTAAGATAACCAGTATCATGCAAACACATTCAAGTGGATTTACAAAATCTGAAATCAAAATATGTCACTACATCAATTCACATCGAGAATCTGTGATGTATCTATCGATTACGGAATTAGCGGAGTTAATCGGGGTCGGAGAGGCAACCATTCTACGCTTCTGTCGTAAGATAGGTTACAAAGGGTATCAAGATTTTAAGTTAGCTATGGCAAAAGAACCTGCTTTAAATTCCATTGAAAATCACGAACTATCATATATTGATAAACTCTACGAAATGATGATTAAATCATTAGAGAATACTAAACATTTATTGGATGATCTGGAAATTAAACATGGATGTGCTCTCATCGAACAGACGAACAATGTTTATGTATATGGTGTTGGATCTTCAGGGCTTAGTGCTCGGGAAGCCAGTAGCAAATTTTTAAGGGTTGGGAAACATATCGAGGCTATTACAGACTCACATTTTCAGGCCATTAATAGTGCAACCTTAAGCCAAGAAGATGTTGTCATTGCTATTACGATAACAGGTAGTACAATCGATTTATTAGACTCTGTCAAAATTGCAAAGGAAAGAGGCTGTAAAATTATTGCAATTACAAGCTATATTAAATCTCCCATTACTAAATATGCAGATGTTGTCTTACTTACTTCAGGAAAAGAAAATCCGTTAGAAGGTGGATCGTTATCCGCGAAAATGTCACAGTTATTTATGATTGAACTATTGTGCATCGGATATATGATAAATAATGCAAAAGTCTCAGAAGAAATGAAAAACTTAACGGCAGGCGCAGTGGCAAATAAATTAAATTAGTGGGTTGATTACTTAAATTAGGTTAGTCCAGCGATAACTTATTATCGTTGTGTTTAACAATAGATACCTATAGGGGGAATAGTCATGTTAAAGAAACGATTTTTATCGATGGTAACGTTATTAGCGCTTGGGACGCTAACCGTTGCTTGTGCACCAAAACTTGAACAACCAACGACAGATACATCAAATACCTCAACCGAGAGTACAAAACCAGAAACCTCGACCGAAACACCTAAAAATGAGGTAACAACCATTACGTTTTGGAATTTTCCAAACTTTGCAACCATTGATGACACCGTAGGAAAATACGAAGAAGAAATGATTGCAGCTTTTGAAGCTAAAAATCCAGACATTAAAGTCAATTTAGAAATCATTTCATTTAATGATGGACCAGCGAAAATTAATACAGCGATTGAAACCAATACTGCACCAGATGTTGTCTATGATGCACCAGGTCGTATTATTACTTGGGGAAATAACGGTGTTTTAGCCCCATTAAATGACATGTTTACAGAGGAGTTTAAAAATGATTTAGATCCAATGCTTTTAGATGCTGTACAAGGTCAAGATGATAATTATTATATGTATCCAATTAATACATCACCTTTTATGATGGCATTTAATAAAACGATGCTTGAAGAACTTGGGTTACTTGAGTTGTTACCATTAGATAATGAAACACGTGCCTGGACGGTTGCAGAGTATGAAACATTATTATCAGCATTAAAAGATGCTGGAAAAATTCCAGCGATTTTCTATGCAAAAAGTTCAGCGGGGGATCAAGGAACTCGTGCCTTCATTTCTAATCTTTATAACTCATGGATTACAAATGATGATTTAACAGCTTACCGTATCAATGATGAAGGTGGAGTTAAAGCCTTACAGTGGACGGTAGATGCGATTAAAAACGGATATTTAGTAAATGGTAGTGCGATGACATCAAGTGATGCGATTGACGAATTCGTAGCTGGACGTGCAGCAAGCACCATTTTATTCTCACCAGGATTACTAAATAACAATAAAGAGAAAATGGATTTTGAAGTCGTATTCGTTCCTTATCCAAATGAAAGTGGAGAACCCTCACTTGAATACTTAATTGGTGGTCCTTGTGTATTTAATAGTGGAGACAGTGCACGTATCGAGGCCGCAAAACGTTTTGTTGATTTCATGGCTAATGATGAAGAATGGGGTGTTAAAAATATTAAAGCGACTGGAACATTTGCCGCTCGAAAATCAATGACAGGATTATATGACGATGCAGAGTTACAGTACAATGCCTTAATGACGTCATATTACGGGACTTACTACAATACCATTAGTGGATATGATGAAATGAGAACTTTATGGTTCCCAGCTCTTCAAGACGCAATTAACGGTGGAGATGTTCAATCTGCTCTGGATCATTTCGCAGAACAGGCGAATACCACAATAAAATAAAAAAATGACGTAGCCTAAATTTAGGCTACGTCTAATTAAATCAAGAACGAGAGTTGTTCAAAAATAATAGGGGGGAAGTCATGGCGAGTATTAGTCAAAAACCACTTATGCCATCAGTCTCACAGACTAAAAATCAAAAACGTACCCTTTCACCTAAGATGCGTGAAACAATTGTTGGGTATTTGTTTTTATTACCGGCTTTAATCTTCTTTGGAATATTTGTTTTATTTCCAATTATTCAAGGCATTTATATTAGTTTTTATGATTATACGATGAGTACCTTCAATTTTATAGGGCTTCAAAACTACATCGACCTGATGTCAGATCAAGTGTTTACTAAATCACTTTGGAATACTGTTCTCTTAGTTATTGGAACGGTACCATTTATCATTGTATTTTCAATTTTTGTTTCAAATGCTATCTATGAACGCTCAGCCTTTACAAGATCATTTTTTAGGGGAGTCTTTTACTTACCAGT
Source organism: Turicibacter sp. (assembly GCF_017941855.1). Taxonomy (NCBI): domain Bacteria; kingdom Bacillati; phylum Bacillota; class Erysipelotrichia; order Erysipelotrichales; family Turicibacteraceae; genus Turicibacter; species Turicibacter sp. The sequence continues at coordinate 65,909 of NZ_JAGAVR010000032.1, forward strand.
GGTCACAGGGATTGTAAGTGTTACGGTTGTTTGGCAATGGATTTTTCATCCTTTACATGGGATTTTGAATTATTTATTACAAAATATGGGGGTCATTGATAGTCCAATTTCATGGCTCGGAGATGCAAGATTTGCTTTAATTTCAGTGATGGTCGTTTTATTAACAACTTCTGTTGGACAGCCAATTATCTTGTATGTGGCATCACTTGGAAATATCCCGAAAGATTATAGTGAAGCAGCGCAGATTGATGGAGCAAATAATTGGCAGATTTTTAGACATATTAAATGGCCGCTATTAATGCCAACGACCTTATATATTGTCGTGATATCAACCATTAACTCTTTCCAATGTTTCTCTTTAATTCAACTTTTAACAGCTGGAGGACCAAACTATTCAACTTCAACCGTGATGTATCTTGTTTATGAACGCTCATTTGTTTTAAATAAATATGGGTATGCTTCGGCAATGGGAGTTATTTTAGCGATCGTCATTGGGGTGTTCTCAATCATCCAATACAAGTTCTTTGGGAAAGATGTTGAATATTAAGAGATAGGAGGGGATTAATTTGTCAACGAAACAAAATACTGAAAAGAAATTAAGTAAAAAGAAGAAAATAACGGTTGGATCAGTCATGACGCTCATCATTTTAACCTTGTTAGCCATCTTTTTTATCTTTCCATTTTATTGGATTATAACAGGAGCATTTAAGTTACAAGATGTAGCTGTGGCACTTCCACCCGAATGGTTTCCAACAAATCCAACACTTGATAACTGGGTCAAATTATTTAAAAATCCAGCAGGATCATGGTTCCTTAATAGTGTCTATCTTTCATTTTTTACGATGATTTTAGTTTGTGTGACATCTACTTTAGCTGGATATGTTCTGGGGAAAAAGAATTTTTATGGTTCTAAACTCATGTTTGCTATATTCATTGGAGCGATGGCACTTCCAAAACAAGTTATCTTAATTCCACTTGTTCGTATTGTCTCAGCTTGGGGATTTGGCGATACGCTAAGTGCTGTGATTTTACCAGCAGTGGGATGGCCATTTGGGATTTTTTTAATGAAACAATTTTCTCAAACCGTCCCAAATGAGTTATTAGAATCGGCGAAAATAGATGGATGTAGTGAATGGGGAATCTTCACCAAAATTGTATTACCGCTTGTTAAACCAGGGGTGGCGGCTTTAGCTATCTTTACCTTTATTTCATCTTGGAATGATTATTTCTTACAGTTAATTTTCTTAAATTCACGCTCTAATTTATCATTACCACTTGGGGTTGCAACAATGCAACAAGAATTCTCATCAAATTATGGCGTTATTATGGCAGGTGCTGCTTTAGCATCACTTCCAATGGTTATTATCTTTGTGTTCTTTCAAAAATACTTTACACAAGGAATTACAATGGGAGCTGTTAAAGGGTAAACAAAAAAAGACGTTTTGGAATGATCCAGACGTCTTTTTTTTGTTTGCTAAAATCTGTTTATTGGTTTTCAAATGTTCTTAATCATCTACCATGTCTGTCAGATCATTTAATGGTTTATTAAACGTTTTATGATAGAAAATAATAAAGCACGTAAAAGTTGTTAGTGCTGCAATAATATCTGCAATTGGTTCGGCTAAGAATACAGCATCTAATGGTGAAATAAAAGAAGCAGTGGTTGCAGGTAAGATGAAAATGAGGGGAACTAATAAAATCATCTTACGAAGTAAGGCTAAAACAAGTGAAATTTTAGCTTGTCCAAGTGCTAAAAACGTTTGTTGACATGCTGATTGAGCCCCAAAGATAAAGATACCTGCAAAGAAAATACGGATGCTATGAGAGGTGATTTCAACCAACTCCGGCTTATCGTTAAAAATATTAACAAAAATGTGTGGTGCTAATTCTAAAGAGACACACATCACGGTTGTATAGACTAAACAAACCGTTAATAATAACTTGAATGTTTTTTTGACACGATCAAATTGATTGGCACCGAAATTATATGAAATAATCGGTTGTGCACCAGAAGCAAGCCCCATTAAGGGTAAGAAAATGATTTGATTGATACTACTAATAATGGTCATCGCACTGACTGCTAAATCGCCACCAAATCGTGATAGTTGATTATTTAAAGAAATTAAGACAAGACTTTCTGTTGCCTGCATAATAAATGGCGAAACACCGAGCGCTAAAATAGGGAGAATCACGTTCAATTCAGGTTTAAGGTAACGTTTTTGAATCTTTAAAATACTTTGCTTACCAAAAAGGAATTTTAAAACCCAAATAGCAGAAACAAATTGTGACGTAATGGTTGCAATCGCAGCCCCTTTAACGCCTAAGTTAAGACCGAAAATAAAGATAGGGTCTAGTACGATATTAAAAATAGCCCCGACTAAGACCGTTAGCATACCAATTTTAGCAAATCCTTGAGTATTAATAAATGGATTCATTCCAAGCGCGATTTGAACGAAAATGGTTCCTAGTAAATAAATGGTTAAATAATCATTCGCGTATCCTAATGTTTGAGGACTGGCCCCAAAAGCAAGAAGAATGGGTTCTTTAAAAATTAATAAAAGTGTCATTAATAAGACCGAAATAATCATTAGCGTCGATAAACTATTACTTATGATTTTCTCTGCGCCATCATGATCTTGTTTCCCCATTTTAATGGCCGCTAGTGGGGCACCTCCCATCCCGATGAGTGCACTAGTAGCAGAGATTAACATGATAATTGGAAATGCTACACCAACACCAGCCATTGCTAAATCTCCATCTTGAATACGTCCGATAAAAATTCGATCGACGATGTTATATAAAACATTAACTAATTGTGCTATGATAGCAGGTGTTGCAAGCTTTAATAATAATCGACCAATAGGATCTTTTCCTAAATCAGTAGATTGAGTTGACATCAAATCCCTCCAATAGTAGTTCTATTTTTATCCTCAACATATAATGATACTATACTTTAAATGGAGTGGGAACCTTAATTTTGTCGAAATATTTAAAATTTGAATAGGACTAAAATTAATGATTGATTAATAAATCATAGATGACATAGAATAAATTATAGGTAAAATCAGAAAAAATGAAAAAGGAGTTTAGCAATGAGTGGAAAGAAAAGATGGATGATTGGATTAGGTGGCGTATTTACACTTCTTGGAGGCTATACGATTTACAAATTTAGTCAACCTCCCAAAAATAGACCTAAGGACTATCAACGACAAGATAAAAATCGTCAATTAGTAGCATGTCTTGGAGACAGTAATACCCAAGGAACGATGGCGTATAATTTTGTTAATGAATTAGCAACCTCTATGGGGGAAGAAGGATATGACTTTATTAATGCAGGGGTAAATGGAGATTTAGTTTATAATGTTTTAAATCGATTAGATGAGGTTATCATCTGTGATCCTGACTATATCATTATATTAATCGGGACCAATGATATTTTAGCTCAGTTAAATAAACCTAATGAAATCAAATTTGAACTAAAAAAACATCTGCCTATGAAACCAAATGAAGCCTGGTTTATTTCTAATTTAACGGCGGTGATTTCTAAGCTTAAAGCCAATACTCGTGCTAAAATAGCCATCTTATCACTACCATTAATAAGTGAAGATACAGATTCGTTTGCATTTAAACAAGCGATAGAGTATAGTCAACAAATTCAAAAAATTGCTCAATTAGAGCAGATTACTTACCTTCCTTTGAATGAATGGCAATTAAAGTTTTTAGAAGAGAATCGTGAGTCGAAGCGTAAAAAGGTTAAAACATCCCCCTTTGCGTTTTTTATGCCTTCTTTTAAACATTATGTATTAAGAAAATCTTGGGAAGAAATATCACAGGAAGCGGGACTTATTTTAACAGTCGATACGGTTCATCAAAATAAAATTGCGGCTTCTATGATTGAACAATTGATTCGCTCATTCTTAGAAACAGAAGAATAGATCAAAAAGATACCCATTTTGTGGTATCTTTTTTTTATAAGAGGATATAGAAGGATTGAATCATTAAATCTTTTTATTTAAATTTTTAATAAATTTAATAAATTAGTTCTATAATCGAATTTCATTTCATAATCATTAATGAAAACAAAATGAAAGCAGGTGACGGTCATCAAACCTTTGGCGAAAGAAGCAAATCATAATCATCAACGTAACATTAATGTAAAAACAGGTTTAACAGAAGAACAAGTACTCGAACAACGAAAGCAGTATGGAACAAATGAATTTTCAAAGCCAAGCGAGCGAGGACTATTAAAAGAGTTTCTAGACATTTTTAAAGAGCCCTTAATGGTCATTTTATTTATTGCAAGTGGAATGAGCTTTTTAGTGGGAGAGTACAAAGACGGTGTTGGAATCTGCATGGCAGTTGTCCTAGGGATTCTAATTGGGAAGATTACAGAAGGTAAATCTAAAAAAGCAGCTGCAACACTTGAAAAAATGACAGATGATGTTGTGGTTAAGGTCATGAGATCTGGGAAAAAACAACAAATTCATAAATCAGAGGTTGTCCCGAACGATATCGTCTTTTTAGAAACAGGTGATTTAGTTCCGGCAGATGGAATCATTTTAGAAGCAGCTGAATTGAAACTTAGAGAGGATATGCTAACTGGGGAATCTGATCAGGTTTCAAAACAAAAAGATAGTATTGTTTATGGAGGGACCTTAGTAGGAAATGGTAATGGTCTAATGCTTGTCACCAAAATAGGTGATGAAACAGAAATGGGATCAATTGCAAAAGATTTAGATCAGACTGAACAAATGACGCCATTACAAATAAAATTAGGAATACTAGGTCAAAAAATATCATCCATATCGTCTGGTGTAGCTGGAATGTTATTTGTGTATATGATTATTCAGATTTTTAAAGATAGTCATATTCAAATTAATTTTTCTAGTTGGGATGCATTTGTCCATTCTTTACATGATATTTATATTGTATTTCCAAGTATTAAAACAGCTTTTATTGTTTGTGTGGGGTTAATTGTAGCAGCTGTTCCTGAAGGATTGCCAACGATGATCAATATCACATTAGCAATTACCATGAATCAAATGGCTAAGATTAATGTTCTCATTCGAAAAAAAGAAGCATGCGAAACAATCGGATCTGTCAGTGTGATTTGTAGCGATAAAACAGGAACATTAACTGAAAATAAAATGAAAGTTGGAAAGTTAGTCTTAGAAGGTCGTGAAGTTGACTTAGATTCAGCTAGTGAATATCCCTTACTAGTCAGAAGTTGTTTGCTAAATAGTAGTGCGGATGTTGAATTCAATGGGACGCATCATAACTATATTGGAAATCCAACAGAAGGTGCATTGATTTCAATGATTAATAATCCATCTTACTCTCGATTCCGAGAGGAAGCAAAAGTGGTGCGACAAATTCCATTTGCTTCAGTTAATAAATATATGTTAACTGCCATTGAAACTAAAGAAGGATATGAAGTTCTTTCTAAAGGAGCACCGGAAGTGATTTTAAATCAAAGTGCATATGAGTTAGTGAATGGACAAAAAAGAGTATTATCTAGTGCGCGAATCAAGGCGATTTCGGATTCAATCAAGACTTATCAATCGCAGGCTATGCGTGTCATTGCCTTTGCTTATTTGGAGACTCCATCTAAGGATCTTGTCATGAATACGGATCGTTGGAATCAAAAGTTAATTTTTTATGGATTTGTCGGAATTACAGATCCTCTACGAGCAGGTGTAAAAGAATCAATTGAAAGTGCAAGAGCTGCTCGTATTGAAACAAAGATTTTAACCGGAGATAATATCAACACGGCTGTTGCTATTGGAAATGAACTTGGAATTATCACAAAAGATAAGCGTGTTGTAGAAGCAAGTTATATTGATAGTTTAAGTGATGCCGAGCTTCGTAAAGAAATCAAAGATATTGCGATCGTTGCACGTTCAATGCCTAATACAAAGATGAGGATTGTTAGTGCTCTTCAAAAAAATGGAGAAGTCGTTGCGGTTACCGGAGATGGAATTAATGATGCACCGGCACTCACGAAAGCAGATGTAGGGATCGCAATGGGAATTGCAGGGACTGAAGTGAGTCGTAATGCGGCTGATATTATTTTAACAGATGATAGTTTTAATACGATTGTTGAAGCCATTAAGTGGGGGCGTGGAATCTATAATAACTTCCAACGGTATTTACAATTTACTCTAACGGTTAATGTGATTGCCTTTTTATTAACGATTATCAGTCAGTTGTTAGATCAACCCTTACCTTTTACAACGATTCATCTTCTTTGGGTGAATATTATTATGGATGGTCCACCAGCCTTAGCGCTTGGATTAGAGCCTATCCGTCAGACGGTCATGAGACGTAAGCCAACTTCGAAAAATGCGTCGATTATTAATCGTTTTATGGTTCAAACGATTATTGGTAATAGTATTTTTATGATTTTGGTGTTGCTTGCCCAGTTACAATTTAACTTCCTTGGTGCGGATGTGACCCATGTTACACGAGGAGCAAGTGAATCACAAACCGTTATTTTTAGTTTATTTGTAAGTTTAGTCTTATTTAATGCTCTGAATTGTCGTGAGTTTGGTCTTGTCAGTATCATTCCAAACTTCTGTAAAAATAAGACAGCCCTTAAAATTTTAGGTGCGACATTCGCTATCCAAATTTTAGTGACCCAATTAGCAAGTGGCTTCTTTAATACGGTGCCGTTAAGCTTTATGATGTGGATCAAAATTATTTTATTAGGATCAAGCGTTGTTTTATTTAGTGAGATAGTCAAATGTGTTTTACGTCTCATCAACTTAAAACGTAAGAAAAAACGTCAGGAGCAAAAAGTAATTCAGAATGTCACAGCATCTTAAAGATGTAAAAAAGAATCATTGAGTTTAGGACCCAATGATTCTTTTTTTTCATTCTTTAGTTATCGAAACGTTTCAAAAGGTTAACCGGTTTCAGAGGGTTTACTCTTCAAAAGAAAGGCTTAGTTATGATATACTTCCTTTGTAACCGCTTAAGTTGAGGTGAGGAGGAGTTAAAATGGAATTAACATATAAATTTGGACGTGGAAATTGGCGCACTATTGAAGAAGGTCAAGAACGCGAATGGTTAATGGGAAATGGGATCGGAGGATATAGTGGACAAACGATTGTCAACAGTGGTTTTCGTTCATTTCATGCCTATTTAGTCGCATCTTTAAATCCACCCGTTGAACGTTATGCAGTTTTTACACGTACCCAAGAACAAGTGATTTTAAATGGAAAAGAATACGATTTAACGGCACAAACGTACGTTAATGAAAATAAAAATGGGCAACATTATTTAAATCGTTTTACGTTTGATAGTGTTCCAACCTACTATTATCAAGTCGAAGATGTAGAGTTAAGCAAAACCATTGCGATGGAGTATGGACATAATACAGTTGCTGTTTGTTATGAAGTCAAAACAGGTGGGCAAAAAGCAACCCTAAATATTGTGCCATTATTTAATTTCCGTGGAGCAGGGGCGACATCTGAACGTCAGGAATTAAACTTTGAGATGAATTTAGCTGATCAAGTCTTAACATTAGTACCTGCAGGTTTTGAGGAAATGAGTATTAAATTCTTTGCCTCAAAGGGGACTTATATCGATCGAAAATTACGTCCAACGAGTATGGCAACGCCAAATTATTTAATTGAAGAAAATCATTACTATGAGTTTGATAATCGAAATGGAAGTCGAGGCCTCGATAATCATTATACGCCATATGATTTAGTGGTAGAGCTAGAGCCTCATACAACGACTAAGTTTTATTTGAAGTGTACGGTTGAAGAATTAGATGAACGAGATGGGTTTGAGATTGTGAAAAACTATCGTGAACGTGCGAATCAGTTAATGGATCAATCTGGATATGAGGATGCACTCGCGTTAAATTTAGTAAAAGCAGCTGACCATTTTGTGGTGAAACGTGAAAGTACAGGATTAAAAACCATTTTAGCTGGCTTCCCTTGGTTTACAGACTGGGGACGTGATACGATGATTGCATTTGAAGGGTTGACATTATGTACAAAACGTTTTGAAGAAGCACGAGAAATTTTGGAGTCATTCGTACGCTATTTAAAAGATGGTCTTGTTCCAAATGTCTTCCCGGATAAGGGAAGTGAGCCAGGATATAATACAGTCGATGCCTCTTTATGGTATATTCATGCGGTTTATCAATATTTAGCGTATACCGGGCAAGAATCAGATTACCATTTCGTTGAATCGGTATTATTTGAAAAAATGAAAGAAATTATTAAAGCGTATCGCGAAGGAACAGCATTCTCAATTGGAATGGATGAGGATGGATTGATTCATGCTGGAGATGGATTAGATCAGGTGACATGGATGGATGTTCGTGTGGGAGATTTCGTTGTGACACCACGCCATGGTAAACCAGTAGAAATTAATGCACTTTGGTATAATGCCTTATGCATTATGTCTGAATTATCGTTAAAATTTGGTCAAGTGAACAATGAGTATGAAGAATTAGCAGTGCGTGTCAAAGAGTCCTTTAACGCTCGTTTTTGGAATGAAGAAACACAGTGCTTAAATGATGTAGTGGATATCGATGATGCCAAGGTCAGACCAAATCAAATTTACGCGGTTTCATTACCGTTCACGATGTTAAGTGAAGAAAAGGAATTAAAGGTGGTAGAGAAAGTTTACCAAGAATTATATGCCACATATGGCTTACGATCTTTATCATTTAAAGACCCTGAATACAAAAGACAATATATCGGAAAACTCCTAACTCGTGATTGTGCGTATCACATGGGAACAACATGGGGATTTTTAATTGGAGGATTTATTTCGGCTTATTGTAAAGTGCACCGTCATGATAAAGCAGCTATTAGGAGTGCAAAAATGATGTGTGAAGTGTTTGAGGATCATTTACATGATGGTTGTATTAACGGAATCGCTGAAATATTTGATGGTGAGTTTGCAGCAACCAGTCGAGGATGTTTTACACAGGCTTGGAGTGTTGGGGAAGTATTAAGAGCTTACACCGTTGATGTTTTACCGTATTTAGATTAAGTATAAAAAAAGGAAAGTGAACGCGGCTTAATAGGGTTCACTTTCCTTTTTTATTATTTTAAAAGGTTACTTTTTGATTAATTTTATAAACGTTGCCATCAATTTGGATATATAGTTGATAGGTTCCTGATAAACCTTCGGCATTGATGTAGTTCGTAACGGATAGTAAATCACCGTCGTTAACGTCTGAAGCATTAAATAAGTCAATGCACATAGCAGAATAGCTTGTTTTTGAGACACGAATATCATAAACTCGTTGATCGCCAAGTTTTGATAAAATCAGTTTAACTTTTTGCCCTTCTTTGAATTGCGCGTTAAAAATTAAACGATCAGATTCTTGATTAAAGGTTAAATGATAATCATTGGCTGGTAATTCTTTTGCTTTCCATAAGCCGTTAATATCGAGTTTTAGGGTTGGGGTTTGTCCAAGGGTTCCAAGACGTGTTCCAGGCTCTAGATTATAGTTGAATCCTGATGAATAAAGCGACATTTTTTGCACGCGATAAAATTGGGTCGGGAAGTCAAGTGTTGTAATGACCTGATTTTTTAAAACTTCAACTGTTTTAGCTTCTAGTTTGGCTTCAGGGTTGAAATAGGCTGGTTGATTCATTGGCACTCCATTCACAGAACCCATTCCACCTGAATGAATGAGATAATGATTTTCTCCTAAATAATCAACTTCTGAAATATAAGGCGAGTAAAAACTTGAACCTAATTCTTTTCCATATTCATAAATTTGCTCGATTGTCATCTCATCTGTATTGAGTCGATAGATCACGCCACGAGAATAGTTGTCCTTGGCTTCAACATAATCGAGTGGATTTTTTGAACGATTATTTCCATTATCAAAAATAAAGAGGTCTCCGTTTGGTAACACTTTGGCAGAATGTTGTGACCACTGCCATTCAAAATTTTCACCGATTGGCGTAAAGAAATAACGTTGCATCTCTTCAGGCCAATTCGTGGAATCTCCAATAATCCAGTTTAAATCTCCTGTCTCATAGTCTATGCTGATGACAGCATCTTGATGGCGTCCAGATAAAATGATAGCATCTGTCAGATGATCATAATAAACGGAGTTGTTATGGAACCAATCGTGTTCGGTCCAATTTTCACTTTTTCCGGCGTCAGTCGGTAGAACAGAGGAAAGATCCCATTCTTTTATTACTTCACCGCTTTGACGATTGATTTCGATGACATAATCTTCAACAACAGTTTTAGAAGGGTTATTCCCAGCCACGATAAAGTTTCCGTTATCTAATTCATAAACATCATGATGATATCCACCAGGAAAGACGTATTCATGATAAACTTTACCTAACAGGTCCATTTCCATTAATCCCGCCATATAATAAGGGGCATTTACGGTACGATTGGAACTTAAAATAAGATTTCCATTTTTTAATCGGTTAATCTCCCAGACATTAGCCGTCGTTAAGTACCAACGAACATCGCCATTTAAATCATACGCTGCTGTATAACCAGCACTAGCAGGGGTATAGAAAAATAAATCTGAAGTGGCCTGATTGGCATCATAAGTCACACTTGTAGGCAAAATAAAGTCATCTGGTAAGGGATCTGTCTGAATGTCAAGTGTAGTAGAACTTCCGTCAGATAACGTTAAAGTGACATGATTTAACGTATCAGGATAAAGCCCATAGATTGGTACTAAGTGATTGGTTGCTGCAGGGAGAGTTGTCTTAAATGTTGTGAATTCATCTTTTCCTTCAATCCTAACCTCAACAGCTTGAGATTGTGAGGTCGTAAAAGCTACAAGTGCTGTTAATGGTGAATTTTGATACGGATTAATCTTTATAAAAGGATTTTCAAACGTATAATTTCCAATTTCAATTTCTGTTTGTAAATCTTGATCGATTTGGTTTTGTTGCGTGATTAAATCAAGACTTTGTGGAACGGTTAACATCTGAGAAGAAGATTTTAGATTAATGTATAGCACACATCCAAGCAGGATAATTAAAAGGGTAGCAATGACTAGCCATATTTTTTTCATTGTGTTCTCCTTTCGGTCATTTGAACAGGTCTTGAAATGACATTTTTTTATGTAATGCTTTTATCATAAAATGACTGTAGATGAAAGTCAATAATAACCATTTATAACAGAAAATTTATACAACTTTACCATTATTATAAACACTTTAAAGGATGTTTAGTCCTATATTAACTAAAAAAGCCATCTAGAGAAGACTAGATGGCGCTTTTTTATTTTATAATATGGATAAATTGACGGTCATCAACTGTAACATGTTGATGTTTCTTAAAGTAATCGATAATAATTTCAGTCATTTCAATTTGGATTTCTTTGATAATTGGACAATCACGGAAGAATTCATAACCTCCAACACCACTTGAACGATAGTTGTTCATCACGAGTGAGAACGTATCCGTCGGGTTGACTTCTTGGCCTTTCACGATCATGTTAACGACTCGTTCACCGACAGGTTTAGTTAAATCAAATGTATACTCCACATTTGAGAAGAAATCATAGTTGTAGTGAGCCACTTTAGGTTGAAGGAAACGTTTAGATACAGATAGTTCTCCATTTGTATAATCAATATAGGAAGCGCAGACTTCTAATGCTTGCTTTAAAACTTTTCCACTAACTTCACGGACAACTAATGTATTCGGGTAGACATAAGTTGAAACAATGTCGCGAACGGTAACACTTTTGTTAAATCCTTTAACAGCGTTGGCAAAAGAAGTACAAGCTAAATCACATTCTGCCACTTCGAGTTGAATTTGGTTAATAAAGTTAGCAAGTAATGAACCATTAATCGCCATATCAAGACGATCACTTGGTTGTAATTCTACATTTAAATAACCGACCGGACAATCTAGCCACTCTTGAACACGATTTTCGAGTGGTAATAGGGTATCATACATGACTTGATCAGGATGATTTTCAAATGCATTTAATGAAGAGGTTACGCTCGTCACATGATGATCATCTGTTTGAACATGAACTTCAGCATATTTTGTTGCATTGTGTGGAGTTTGGATGATATGAGTCCCAAATAACGTTTGATTTTGTAGTGGGATATGTTGATGTCCTGTTAGTAAGACATTAAAATCTAATTCTTTACAAACTTTATAGGCTATATTTTCAGAAGATGTACTTAATTGTTCATGTGTTGATAAATCGTATTCAAATCCACCATGATAAATTCCAATTAAAACATCAACTTGAGGTTTTAACTCATCGTGAACTTGTTTAATTGAAGTAAAGGTATCACGCACTTCGAAATTTGTTAAATTATACTCTTTTTCCCAAATAGGAATAAAGTCAGTTGTAAATCCGATAATCCCAACTTTTAAACCGTTTTCCATTGTTTTTATGTCGTAACCTTGAATAGGCAGCTGATTTGTTTTATCTAGGACATTTGTACATAAACATTTCGCATTTAAATAATCGAGATATGATTTTAGATAGTCATAGCCATAATTAAATTCATGATTTCCTAGTGTAATATAATCATATCCTCCTGCATTCATCACCTCAGCAATGGGATGTTTAATTAATTTCTCACTACTTAAAAAAGTGGTAAAAGGAGAGCCTTGAATGGTATCACCACCATCAATGATTAGTGTATTTCCATCCTTTTGATAAGACGCAATAATATTTAGCATCCCCATCGGCTTGATTGTTGTATCCGTATAATCTGTTGGATAAACATATCCATGTAAATCGGAAGTAAAATAGATTTTTAATTCTTTCATTATAACACCTCATACAAATTATAACACAAAATTCGACATCAATCTGCCCGTGCTATCATTATTGTGCGATAAAAGTATTAAAACATGAAGTGAATTTGCAAAATAAATGAATTTTAAAAAAGGAACCACCATTTTTTTATGTGAATTTAATAATAGAATATGATAAAATAATAAAAAAACAAAAAGGAAGATCAATCATGGCCGAAAATATATTAAAATTTAAGGATTGGAATGATCTAGAGGGAACAGAATTACTTCAATTATTGGAGCAATCAGTTGATTTAGATGAAGAGCTTTATGAGCTGATGATGAAAAAAGTACCATATTTGTTAAAACAGACAAAAATGGTACACAAACAAACTTATAAAACAACAAAAATTTCAATGAAATTAAGTAAACAGACAAAGAAGTATTATTTAAAAGTTTCGAAATCAATTTTGAAATTAATTAAAAATTCAGAAGTTTCAAATGAGCTAAAGGTTGAATTAATTGAGTTGTTAAAAGAAATCACTCTCAAAATTGAGAAATGTGATGAACGAGATAAACACTTTTTAACTCAACAACAGGTTAAAACATTTGGTTATAGTACACTAGCCTTAGCTGGATTGGTAGCGATTTATGGGGTAAAGGCTATCAAAAAAGATTAAAAACTCATCAAAAACAGAGGCGATTCCACTTAGTGAAATTGACTCTGTTTTTTTTAGTGATAACCTAACTTTGTTGATAAAATGAATCTATCATATCATGTTTTAGAGATATAAGGAATAGAGTAGTATTAACAAACCTTACAGGAGGGGAGAGGGATGGCTAGTAACGTTCAATATCAAAGACAATTATTTTTTCAAGTTCATTGCGGAGTTAATCTCCTTTGTTTTGCGATTACATTAATGTGTGTGGTGGCTTTAAAATTTAGCATTGGGTTGTTACAATTATTTGCTTTAATTTTGCCACTCGTTGGGATTGCTTCTTTTTTTGTGAATGATAGTGTGAGTAAAGGTCGAAAAGTTGTAAAGGAATGTTATTGTTTTGGGAGTATGGCTAGTCTTATTTCACTTTTGCTTGTTTCACAACTTTTATTTCAATTTAGTGTAGCGGGATGGATTTGGGAATTAGCATATTTTATTGTAACAGCGGCCGCTGTCATTGCAATCGGTTATTTTATCCTCATGGCAGATTCGTTACTCTTAAGTAAAACCTTAACGCCTATTTCAATTGTTGCAGGATTAATCATTGGACTACTAGTGGCAATTGTTATCTATAAATTTTTCATTTGTTATTTTTTTACACCCGGATTTTTGATTTTTTGGAGCTATACCTTTTGGATTATAGATCTCATTTTAACGGTATTAGTTTGTCTAGATTTGCGAATTATTTTATTTAAAGGAAGATAAGTTAGATTAATAGAAAAGAGGCTTTATATGTTACAACCTTATATAGAAGGTGAATTAGTTTATTTGAGTGAATTAAAAAAAGAAGAATTACCTTTGTTACTAGAACTTTATGAAGATGAAGAGTTTATGGAGGACTTTGGCTATATTGAGGGAGTTGTCCAAACATATGAGTCACTTTACACATGGTATGAAGAACTAAAATTATCTGAAGATGAAATCTTTTATTCCGTTTATGAAAAAAAAACTCAGGAATGGATTGGATTTATTAGTTTAATGGATATAAATGAAGGTGAACGAGAAGGATGGCTTGTAATTGGATTAACCCAAATCAAAAGGGGGAAAGGATTTGGGAAAGAGGCAATGTTTTATTTAATTAATGAAGCCTTTCATCAAGGATTAACAACGATTCGACTCAGTGTGTTAAGTCATAATGAACGTGCCATTAGGTTATATAAAAAACTAGGATTTAAATTGGAAATGATTTATCCAAAAGAACAGTTCCCCAATTTTTTTCAAGTAGATATTATAGAACTGAGTCTTGAGGAGACAGAGTTTAATAGCAGATAAGAAGAAGGGGGAAGTGGCGTGAGAAATCAGTTGAAAAATTCAAATTGGTTGGAATTTGAACAAGCCTTTCCTGAGTATTATGCCTCACTAGGGAAAATTCACTTCGATTCCTGTCAAATTAATGGCTCACGTATTGGAAGTTTGCAATTAGTCACGACGGAACAAGAGGTGCTTCAATATATAGAGCCGATTGCTTTACATGGATACGAGTACTTGACAATGGGGCTTGTGATTCGAGGAAATGATGTTGAGGCATTTCATTATCAAGTTAATTTTTTAAATATTGAAAAACAAAGCATCAAAAAAATTAGGCAAAATATTGTTTCTGAAATAACACCAGAGTTTAAAATAATTACGGTCACGTGTAAAATCCCAGCCCATGCTCATTTAGCTAAAGTTAGTTGGGAGATAACGGGATGTGCAACAGGGATCACGTTATATAAACCAAGTGTGACATTAAAATAAAAAAAACTCAGCGTTAAAGCTGAGTTTTTTCATTTTGATCTATTTTTGTCATTGAGAATCCAGTGGCTGCTAAAATAAGTGAAAACAGTGGACTTAATAAGTTAAAGAATGCAAATGGTAAGAAAGCAATAGGGTTCAAGCCAAGCGTTGCCATCATGTAGGATCCACAAGTTGTCCATGGGATAAGTGGAGAAGTCACGGTCGCACCATCTTCAAGAGCGCGTGATAAGTTTTTCGGCGCTAATCCACGTTTTGGATATTCATTTTTATACATACGACCTGGCATCACAAGTGCTAAATATTGATCACCTGTTACAATATTTGTGAAAATACAAGTAAAAATCGTAGCGAATACAAGTCCGAATGTCCCTTTTGCATATTTTAAAATGGTTGAGGCAATGGTTTCAAGCATTCCTGTTTTTTCTAAAACGCCACCAAATGATAAGGCGCAAAGGATTAAGGAAACGGTCCATAACATACTATCTAAACCACCACGTGTTAATAAATCATCAACAGCGGTGACTCCGGTTTGAGAGTAATAGCCATAGTGCATAGCTGTCATGATGTCTCCCACATTTGCCCCTTGGAAGATCATCGCAAACACCCCACCAAGTAACGTACCAGTTAATAAGGCAGGAATCGCAGGCACTTTTAAAATAACCATCGCAATGACAGCAACAGGTGCTAGTAATAAGATAGGTGATAATGTGTGGAAATTTCCAATTAAGGTGTTTTGTATAATGTCGATTTGACCAGTATCTAGTGATTGTCCAGCATATTTTAATCCAAGGACCGTGTAAAGTATGATTGAAATAACATACGCAGGAACTGTCGTATACATCATATGTTTGATGTGTTCAAATAACGTCGCACCAGCCATGGCAGGTGCTAAGTTAGTCGTATCAGATAAAGGGGACATTTTATCTCCAAAGTAGGCCCCAGAAATGATGGCCCCAGCAATAATAGGTGAAGGAATTCCAAGTGTTTGTCCAATTCCTAATAATGCAATCCCGACTGTTCCAGCTGTTGTCCAAGAAGAACCCGTTGCCACGGATACGATAGAACAAATTAATAAGGTAGCAACTAAGAAAATACCAGGTGATAAAATGTTGAGTCCCCAATAAATCATTGAAGGGACAACCCCTCCTAAAATCCATGTTCCAATTAAAGTTCCAACAATGAGCAAAATTAAAACAGCTTGTAAGGCCATTGTAATGGTTTGGATAATCCCCTCTTCAAGCTCACTCCATTTATACCCCAAACGAAGTACTCCAATTAAGGCTGCGACTCCAGTGGCTAAAATTAATGGAATCTGTGGATCGACATTAAACTTTAATAAAGCTAATGCCAACATGATGACTAAAAAAACAATAGGAATTAGAGCTTCAAATAGCGTCGCTTTTCTAGGTTGTTTCATCTTTATTTCTCCTTCTTATGAGTGTTATGTTTGTTCTCAGTTTTGTTGTTTTGAAGTCCCCAATGAATCATTCTAAATTAGTTTCATTGTGAGCATAAAATCAATTGTCACAACGAGTCGAAAAAACACATTTTTTTGCCGACATTCAATATATCATTTTATATCTTAAACTGCAAATAAATCATGAAGTTTATAAAATGTAATTTTTGGAAAATAATACTTTTACTTCAAAAATATTAGGATATATTTGGATAATTTTAAAGGGTAGTTCTTTTTATAAGTTTCTCTAAAATTATTTTAATTATTCCAAAAAATATAAAATAAATATATTATAAGGTTGATAAAAATGGAAATTTATGATATGTTAAAGAAGTACTTAATAGTTCTTTTTGTTTGTTTCACAGTATATCAGATTGGATTGCGTTTCTGGGGGTTTTTTAACTACAGGGTAAAAAGGTGTGGGGTTACAAAATAGTATTAAGTCACTAATCTTTATTTTTATTCGGAGGTATTTATTATGAATACAGGTACAGTTAAATGGTTTAATGCAGAAAAAGGATTTGGATTCATTTCAGTTGAAGGTGGAGAAGACGTATTCGTTCATTACTCTGCAATCACTGGTGAAGGATTTAAAACATTAGAAGAAGGACAAAAAGTGTCTTTTGATATCGTTGAAGGAAACCGTGGAGCTCAAGCTTCTAACGTAGTAAAATTATAATTCTATTTCAAAATAAGACATGAATGAGCTAGTAGCCATGGGTTACTAGTTTTTTCTTGTTCGTTAAAAGGCTAGAAAGTAAAGGAATGACTAGGGTCAGGGTTTCATCATAAAGAAGAAGGTGAAGAAAGTGGAGAAAAGACTTGATTTAACAAAGGGTCATATTATTGGAACGCTTGTAAAGTTAGCTTTACCCATAATGGGAACCTCATTTATTCAAATGGCGTATAATCTGACCGA